>JAHZIZ010000455.1 GCA_022601215.1 Bacteroidota bacterium | reverse complement strand
TTTATACCCCGTTTCCTCTTCAGTTTCTTTACGAATGCAGTCCTCAGGGTTGTCATTGTCTAGCAATCCTGCACAAACTTCAATCATCATTCCATCATTATTACCATTGACATAGGTTGGCATTCTAAACTGTTGGGTTAGCACAACGGTTTTTAATTGAGTGTTATATAAAAGAATGGCCGCTCCGTTCCCACGGTCGTAGGCTTCTCGTTGCTGTGTTTCCCACTCTCCTTTTCTGTTTAAATATTGGAAAGTTACCTTGTTTAAAGTGTACCAGTTATCGGATAAGACTTCTGTTTGGATGCTCCTAACGTTTGGATTGTTCAAAATGAAAGTTTTAAGTGCTTATGCAAAAGAGATTCAGTACTATATAAAAGGTTGCTACGCCACAGAGTCAATTAAAATTTCTAGCATTTCTATGGCGGCATCACTAATTCTTGTCCCTGGTCCATAAACAGCCACGGCTCCAGCATCAAATAAGTATTGATAATCTTGGGCTGGTATTACACCTCCTACGATCACCATAATGTCTTGACGCCCTAATTTTTTCATTTCTGCAATAACTTGAGGAACCAAGGTTTTATGCCCAGCTGCCAAAGAGGACACTCCTAAAATATGCACGTCGTTTTCAATGGCTTGTTGAGCGGCTTCTGCTGGTGTTTGAAACAGGGGTCCTATATCCACATCGAACCCTACATCTGCATAACCAGTTGCGACCACTTTGGCGCCACGGTCGTGACCATCTTGTCCCATTTTGGCAATCATGATACGAGGGCGACGCCCTTCCAATTTGGCAAAGTCATCAGCCAGTTGTCTGGCTTTTTCAAACGAGGGGTCTTTTTTTATTTCTTTACTATACACACCACTAAAACTTTTTATTTGTGCTTTGTACCGTCCAAAAACGGTTTCCAGAGCATCACTAATTTCTCCTAAAGTAGCACGTTGTCTGGCTGCTTCTATCGCTAAAGCTAGTAAATTTTGCTTACCTGATTTTGCTGCTTCGGTTAATTGGGCAAGGCAGGCATTTACTTTTTCCGTATTTCTGGCAGATTTTATTTGCTCTAATCGCTTCATTTGGCCTTTTCTAACCTTCTGATTGTCCACATCTAAAATCTGTAATGGATCCTCTTTTTCCAGACGGTATTTATTTACACCGACAATGATATCTTGACCACTATCAATTCGGGCTTGTTTTCTAGCGGCCGCTTCTTCGATTCGTAATTTCGGAATTCCGGCTTCAATGGCCTTTGTCATTCCGCCTAATTCCTCAACTTCTTCAATCAGTTTCCAAGCCTTTTCCGCTATATCTTGAGTCAATTTCTCCACATAGTAACTTCCCGCCCATGGGTCTACTGTTCGAGTAATTTGTGTTTCTTCCTGTAGATAAATCTGGGTGTTTCTAGCAATTCTTGCAGAAAAGTCGGTTGGTAATGCAATGGCTTCATCTAAAGCATTGGTATGTAGAGATTGGGTGCCTCCAAAGGCGGCGGCAGCAGCCTCAATACAGGTCCGTGCTACATTGTTAAAAGGATCTTGTTCGGTTAAACTCCACCCGCTAGTTTGACAATGTGTGCGAAGCGATAAAGATTTTTGATTTTTAGGTTCGAATTGTTTGACCAACTTTGCCCAGAGCATTCTAGCAGCACGCATTTTAGCAATTTCCATAAAATGGTTCATTCCAATGGCCCAAAAGAACGAGAGACGAGGCGCAAAGCTATCAATGTCCATACCAGCGGCTATCCCCGTTTTAATGTATTCTAAACCATCGGCTAGTGTGTATGCCAACTCTATATCACAAGTTGCTCCGGCCTCCTGCATATGGTAACCCGAAATGGAAATAGAATTAAATTTTGGCATGTGGTTAGACGTAAACTCAAAAATATCACTGATGATTTTCATAGAAGGTGAAGGTGGATAGATATAGGTGTTCCTTACCATAAATTCCTTTAAAATATCATTCTGAATGGTTCCTGCTAGTAATTTGGGATCCACACCTTGCTCTTCCGCAGCAACTATATAAAAGGCCATAATGGGAAGAACGGCACCATTCATCGTCATCGATACGCTCATCTTATCAAGAGGGATTTGATCGAATAGAATTTTCATATCCTCAACACTGTCAATGGCAACACCAGCCTTACCAACGTCACCCACAACACGCTCATGGTCGCTATCATAGCCTCGGTGCGTGGCAAGATCGAAGGCAACGGACAATCCTTTTTGTCCTGCAGCTAGATTTCGTCTATAAAATGCGTTTGAGTCTTCGGCGGTTGAGAATCCAGCGTATTGTCTAACTGTCCATGGTCGACGTACGTACATAGTCGAATATGGGCCTCTTAAATTGGGTGCTAACCCCGCGACAAAATTAAGGTGCTTGGTATCTTTTAAGGCATTGGAATCATACTTAGATTGCACAGGAATATCTTCGGCAGTATTGCTACTAGTCACAGGGTTTTTGATTCCTGTCTGGGATACTTTTTTTAAGCTAAGATGTTGGAGGTCTTTCCTGGCCATTACATTTTTATTTTAATAACGAAGGGGTTAGTCATTAATGGATGTTTTACTATGGTTTTGTACGTATTCACTACTTTATAGATTCAGAAAAATCAATATCTAATAAATGTTGATAAAAAGCATCAAATGCCACGTACAGTGCCAAATTTGGATCTTGAACAATGTTGTTAACTTCGGTTCGCATAGGAGTTGCCATTACCTCCGGCGATAAGTAATTTACTTTAATTAAACTTTGGAATTTGGCATTAAGATCGGCATTTTTAATACCCTTAAATAAACAATCCATATAGTCGCTTGTGTAGTTGAGCTGGGTGTCTCCATCTCTCGTAGTCCAAAGATGCTTTTCTGCTCTCAACATCTCCATAAGTTGCAAAGTATGAGGAGAAGCAATTCGTTTAAAATCGGCTAGCTTGTTAAAGCCATTGTAAATGAAGTTCTGATAACCATTGAGATAAAAGTTAGTGGTGCCTATGGACATATCGGGATCTTTATAATACATGGCGATGTCTTCCTGAAAGCTATATAAAGCTTCATGGATTAGTGCTTTATCTACTCCTTGGCATTGAATATGTTGAGGTCTATCCTGATATTTGTATACCAGTTTTTCTTCACAGCTGCTTAGTGTAATTAGGATAATACTGATGAATAGTAGCGCGTTATAGTTCATTTTCAAGACGTAGTTTTTCATGGTTTTCA
>JAHZIZ010000454.1 GCA_022601215.1 Bacteroidota bacterium | reverse complement strand
TTCATCAATAAGGTATTTGAATTTTTTCTTTTTATTGGGTTTAGACTGCTTGAGAATATCTATAGCTTCCGTATAACTTACACGCTTAAAATTGTTCTCCAATACGAACTGTAATTTCTCGCGAAGTGTCATTTCACTGCGTTCTGCTTGTGGCTTTGTTTTTTCCTCCTGAAGTAATCTGTTTTCTAAAAACTCTAGGTCGTCTGCGCAATTATCAATAGCAAACTTGATTACATATTTGATGAAGTCTTCGGCTAAATCCATATTACCATCCAGGTCACAAAATGCAACCTCAGGCTCAATCATCCAGAATTCTGCCAAGTGACGTGAAGTATTCGAGTTTTCGGCACGAAAAGTAGGTCCGAATGTATATACTTTTCCTAAGCCCATGGCATAGGTTTCAGCTTCTAACTGACCGCTCACCGTAAGATTGGTTTCCTTTTCGAAAAAGTCTTCTTTGAAATCAATGTCTCCAGTATCTGTAAGCGGTGGATTCTTTCCATCCAAGGCTGTTACTCTAAACATTTCACCTGCACCTTCAGCATCACTACCCGTAATAATAGGCGCATGCATATAATTGAATCCATTTTTTTGGAAATATTCGTGTACTGCAAAAGCCAACTTAGAGCGTAAGCGCATCACAGCACTGAAAGTATTTGTACGCACTCGTAAATGTGCTTGTTCTCGCAGCGTTTCGAGGGAGTGACGTTTAGGCGATAGGATGGTAAGCTTTACCTCTTCTGGATCTGCTTCTCCTAATACGTCTATTTTACTCGTCTGAATTTCTACTGCCTGCCCTTGGCCTTGACTTTCTACCAAAAGCCCTTGTATTGCTACGGCAGCTCCTACGGTTACTTTTTTAAGAAGCGCTTCTTCGAAGGCTTCAAAATCAACTACGCATTGTAAATTTTTAATTGTTGAACCGTCGTTTAATGCTATAAAACGATTACTCCTAAAAGAGCGCACCCAACCCTTCACAAGCACCTCTTGAACAGAGGGTTCGCTTTTGAGTAAGGTCTTGATTTCAGTATGCTTCATGTGTGTTTTTTCTGAAAAGCAAAGATACTTTTTAATTCAGAAACGAGAATTCTTACAAGCATTAATTTTAATTCAAATACTCCTCCACTTCATCACCGTCTTCTTCCGAAGGGATAATCTGTAATGAAGGTTTTTTGAAGGTCTCTTTGTTGGCAATATTTCGCTCAAGCGAGAGTAGTAGAGACGGTAATAATAGCAGGTTTGCAAGCATGGCAAATAACAAGGTTGCCGATACCAAGGCACCTAAGGCTACGGTTCCTCCAAAACTAGAAATCGTAAAAACAGAGAAGCCAAAAAATAACACGATAGAAGTATAGAACATGCTAACGCCTGTTTCACGAAGTGCCGCATACACAGATTTTTTAATCTTCCAATTATTTGCAATTAGCTCTTGCCTGTATTTCGCCAGGAAATGTATAGTATCATCTACCGAAATTCCAAAGGCAATACTAAATACAAGTATGGTGGAAGGTTTAATTGGAACGCCAAGGAAGCCCATCAAACCAGCGGTAATTATTAAAGGAAGCAAGTTGGGTATCAAGGAGACTAGAATCATTCGTAAACTTCTAAACATCCAGGCCATGAAAATTGCAATTAACAAAATGGCCAGCGATAGCGATATTACTAAATTGTTTACTAGGTATTTCGTTCCTTTTTGGAACACTAACGCCTTTCCTGTGAGCGATACGTCATAACGCTCTTCTGGGAATATCTTGTCAATTTTGGCTCTAAGATCTTCTTCAATTCTATCAAAACGTTCCGTTTTGGTATCCTTCATATAGGTGGTGATTCTGGCATATTGCCCAGTAGAATCAACATAGCTAGAAAGAAGCTTGGTGTTGTTCGCACTCGATTTAGCATAGGAGAGAATGAAGGTCCTTTCTTGACTGTTAGGAAGCTGATAATACTCCGGGTTATTGTTGTAATACGCTTGTTTTGAATATTTCACCAACTCCGTCACTGAAAGTGCTTTTGAGAATTCCGGTACCTCATTTATGTATGCCTGTAATTCTTCCATTCGCTTCAAGGTAGCGAGTTTCATTACCCCTTTTTTACGCTTCGTATCCACCAGTATTTCTAAAGGCATAATACCTTCATATTCTTGCTCAAAAAACTTGATATCCGAGTAAAATTCTTCCCCTTTGGGCATGTCTTCAATAAGACTCCCTGATATTTTAATATTATTGATTCCAATGATGCTTCCACTTAACAGAAGTATGGCTGCAACAAAAATGGCAATCTTATGATTTCTTACCATACGTTCCATCCAATCCACAAAGCTACCAATCCAGCGTTTGTTAAGATGCTTCAAATGCTTGTATTTGGGCACTGCCATATAGCTGTAGACAATAGGTATAATAAACAAGCTCAATAAGAAGATGGCAATAATGTTAATAGATGCAACAATACCGAACTCCTTTAACAATTGGCTATTCGTCAAGATAAAGGTTGCGAATCCAGATGCCGTTGTTACATTGG
>JAHZIZ010000453.1 GCA_022601215.1 Bacteroidota bacterium | reverse complement strand
GCCGATAGGCGGCTATGATTTATATACATTGTTCTCTGTAGTTTTTATTGTTCAAGTACGTTTGTTAGGACGTTGTAATATCTTGTTGCTATAAATTCTGCTCCTGCTTCATTATAATGAACGTCATCCGCCAATAAGCTGTCGGTAAACCCTGTAAACATATCCACTGTTATTACTTGTGATGTAGCTGTACTTTTATTGATAGCAATACTTAAAACTTCTTGCTGCATTTGATTAAAAAAACTTGTTAATTCAGCTGTCATTATGTCCGACCGTCCAGGTGCCATTTGCTCAATAATTATTGTGACATTTGGATTCTTTGCCTGTAGAATATCGATTATTGAATTAACATTTGACACTGCTTGTGCGTAGGGCAATCCTTCAAGCCCATCATTTCCGCCAGGTGAACTAAATAGAACAATGTCAGGCGAACCTGTTTGATCTAACCAACCACTTACACTATTTAATATTTGTCCGGATATCCAACCACTTATTCCCTGATGGTCTATGTCAAAGTTCATAGAATTGAATGGTGGATAAGTGCCTGCGTCAGATTCTGTTCCAATAAAATCAAACGTATGGTTGTTTTCCTTAAGGTCTTTCCAAAGTTCATATCGGAAACTTTCAAATTTGGGCCTTGCCCCTTCAACTCTTGAGGCCCCCAAAGGAAGAATTTTGTTTATTGAAGTGCTTGGTGTTTTAGTGGTTGGTATGGTAGGGATTGTGTTATCTCTATCATCCTCGTTACAAGCGCTGAACACCAATAATGATATTCCAAGAACTAAAATTTTTAATGTTAATTTCATTATTTTGTTTTATTAAATTACAGCTAACGGTTAGTGTATGAAACGTAGCCTTTAAAAAGGTACTACATTTTCGGTTAAACACCGAGCCGAATTTTTATATTTTGTTTTTATCTTTATTTTTCTAAAAGCCAAATTTAAAAATTTGGCGGACTTTACAAATAGACACAAACCTCTCGGAAAGCACTAAATAGCTATATTTTATACACTTTGTTATGCTTCGTTTTTTATCTAGGCATCCTTTTTTTAGCTACCATAAAATAGCTAGATGCGCCTTTATATATTTTTTCAGTATCAATATTCTGAAAATTACCGTTTGTTATTAATTCATCTATATCTGAGCTTTTAATCCTTCTAATAGGAATTGGGATTATTCCAATTTTACACATTATTTGAACTAGTCTAATTTGTAAACCAACTATAAAAGACATTTTATCTCCTAAACAAGGAGTAATAGATATAAACAATCCGTCAGGTTTTAATAATTCATTTATTCTTTGCACAGCATTTTCTGGATTAGGAATAGTATGCAACATATTAAAAGCCAGAATCCTATCAAAAGATTCTTTTTTTAGCTTTTCATCAAAAATATCTCCTTCAACAAATGTTACATTTTTGATGTTTTTTTCGGCTGCCTTCTTTTTGGAAATTTCAACCATTTTCGAAGATATATCGATAGCGTAAATCTCTTTAACATCATCGGCAATCTCACAAGCTGTTGTACCTGTTCCACATCCGTAATCTAAAACTACATTAGAGGTTTCGAGATGTCTTTTAGTATTTTTCCTTGACTTTTGATGGATGTATTCAAAGCGATCTTCCGTTTTGTCGTAATTTTTTGAAGCGTTATCCCAAAATTTTTTCGATTTACTCATTTTTCTCACATTAATTTGCCTTTCTTTTTTATACATTGTTGTGCAAAGTAGTTATTTACTCAATATCCAAGTTGAACAAATCATTTCATTTTCAATCATTTTACATTCATCTATCTGGTTTGACATATATTGCTCAAAAATCTGTGTCTTCTCTGGGTAAGCTTTTTTCAATTCCTCAATCCGTTTGTTTATATAAGAGTTATTCTCATTATTGATTGCACTGATAGTATCTATATGCCATAATATTTTATCAATTATTTTTAAATCTGATTTATCCAAGTGTTCCAGCAATTCCCTTTCAGTCGGTAGACCTTCAATCTTTTCTTTGTTATCAGGAGTGAAAGCAATTTCTAATATTAAATATCCTGAATCAGATATACAATTCTGCAATCGAGTTATTGTTTCAAGCACATCTCCTAGAATTCCTGAATCATAGCCGTAAATTACAATTTCATATTTTTTGTTTTGGTCTATATAATCTAAAAAGTCACTTGCAACAAAATCTAATCGGTTATTAACAGAGTTTTCAATCGAATGTCTTTTTGCTGCTTCAATAAAGTCAGAAACAATATCAATTCCTAATCCTTGAAATTCTAATCTTTTTGCTAAATATATTAAAACAGCTCCTTTTCCACAGCCTAAATCAACAATCTTGCCTATTCTTTTCGAGTCAACATTATCATTAATCAACTGATAGATATACTCTGGAATGCTACCCAATTCCCATAGATCTTGGAGTACATAAGGAATATGCTTTTCCATTTCCTTATCAAGCAAATCCAATGAATCTAAAAAGTCTTTATTTATATTTTCCATATTCGTTCGGGCTTTTTTCTATTTTGCCCAACGGTTTGGGTACCCCGGTCTTCATTCTTGCGCCGCGTTCTTCTGTTTTTCTTTTGGTGGTGGCATCTTCTTTTTCTCTCTTTAATTGCGCCGGTCTTATGCCGTAGCACACGATGTGCGAAGGCATTCTTTAATAATATTCTTTAATGTATTCATACGACTTATTGAATAATTCTTCATCTTTATGAAGTTGATATTTCAGAAGTGTTTTCCGTAATGATTTTTGTACTTCTCTTTCGCCTGGGATTGTATTTTGCCACCCGTCAAATCGTACCAAGCGAACTATTTCATCAATATCGGAAACTATTCTTTCAACAATGGTAGGGGTTTTATCGGTTTTCAATTCGAGAAATAACTCAGTTAAAGCTGCCTTTGCGGTTTTCGCTTGTTCGCCATTATATTGTTGTTTTTCAGCTTGTAATGTCTCTTTTGCGATTTCACAAAGCTGTTTAATAAATTCTATGCTGTTGATTAAGCCTTTTTCCGCTTTATCTCTGAGTGCTTCAAGCCTTTCACTGAGTTTTTTAAATAAGGGGTTTCCTTTTTGTTTTCCAAGTCTTCCAGTCAATATTTTAATAACTTTATCAGCGTCTTTTGGATTTTTGCTGTTTATTAAGTTGTCAATAATATCTGCATCAAGAACAACTTCTTCCATTTCTTGGTTTATTCCCTGAACATGAATGTGTTCATGAATCAATGCTGTAGTCTGTGTGCCTAAAGCATGCCAGAGTAATCGTCCATTATCATCTGAGCCGGGTTTAACTGATGTATAAACTTGCGAAAGCCATTTATAATCTTTCTGGTATTGCTTTAACACCTCATCGGGCGATAGTGCTTCCCAGAGTTTTGATAATAAACTGAAGTCTTTGGCAAAGCCATCACGTTTTTCATTTGAACTAATGCAATCCTGAGCTGCTTGCAATCCTTCAAAGCCTGCAATACTTCTGTCTATTCCGCTAAAATGGGACAAACAGAGAGCTATTTGTGCGGGCAATTTATCTTTCAGCTCTTGTAAATTGCTGATAACTTTTTTGACTGATTCTTCATCGAATGCCAATGCGCTTGCGGTGTCATCAAACACGCCGAAATAATCAACGATTCTTCCAAAGGTTTTATTTGGGAACAATCGGTTTGTGCGGCAGATTGCTTGAAGCAAGGTGTGGTCTCTAAGTGACTTATCAAGATACATCGTTTGTAAAATGGGTGAATCAAAACCCGTCAGGAGTTTTGCTGCAACAATTAAGAATTTAAGCGGCGAATCAGCGTCATTGTACTGTTCAATTATCTTTTCCTGCTGATCTCTGTCCATCGAAAATTTCTGTTTGAAATCAAAATCATCATTTGCAGAAGTGCTTATCACTATGACACTTGATTCAGGTGGCAGTAATTTATCCAATTCTTCCTTGTACTGAACACAGGCGTATCTGCCCGGTGTAACTATCATTGCTTTGAAGCCTTCCGGCCCAACATGTTTTTGGAAGTGCTCGGCAATATCTTTAACAATTGTTTTTACCCGTTCTGGAGACTTGAGAAACACAGCCATCTTTGCGGCTTTTTGACTGAGTTTGTTGCGGTCTTCTTCGCTTAAATCATTGGCCATTTCTTTAAATGCAACATCAAGTCCTTCTTTGTCAATGTGATAATCTGGTAAGCGTGGTTCAAAGTGTAAGGGTAGCGTGGCATTATCACGGATACTATCCTGAAAAGTATATCGGCTTAAATAACCGCTTTTATCTTCATCAGCACCAAAAGCCCAAAAGGTGTTCTTATCCGCTTTGTTGATTGGTGTTCCGGTTAATCCGAATAAAAAGGCATTGGGAAGGGCGCTTCTCATTTTTTGCCCAAGGTCGCCTTCTTGAGTACGGTGTGCTTCGTCAACCATCACAATCAAGTTTTCGCGCTTATTCATATTTGGATAAGTGTCTTTGAATTTGTGAATCATGGTGATGATAATCTTGCGGGTATCTTTTTCTAAAAGGTCGTGCAATTCTCTAATATTGTCAGCGGTAACTACGTTCGGAACTTCAGCAATATTGAAAGTAGCGGTAATCTGCGTGTCGAGGTCTATTCTATCGACTATTATCAATATGGCAGGATTGCCAAGTTCCTGTTCTTTGCGCATCTTTTGAGCGGCAAAAAGCATTAATAGCGATTTACCGGAGCCTTGAAAATGCCAGATTAACCCCTTCTTGATTTTTCCTTCTTTCACCCTTGCGACAATTGCATTTGCGCCTTCATATTGCTGGTAACGGCAGACTACTTTTGTTTTTTTCTTTTTACTGTTCGTTGAATAAATAGTGAAGTATCGCAGTATATCTAAAAGGGTAGAAGGTTTTAGGAGGTGCGTTATCTGTTTGTCAATATCCTGCAAGCCGGCCAAGTGATGGAATAAACCTTTTTTATCTTCCAAGCGCCAGGGCGACCAGAATTCTAAAGATGTTCTTACTCCGCCGATAAAAAGTTCTTTGCCTTCTGTGGCAAACGAAAGCACATTGGGGACAAAGAGTTGCGGAACTGCATTTTCATAAATCACATGGATATCGTGCGCCCCATCCAGCCAACTCACAGCCGGTCTTACCGGTGTCTTTGCTTCGCCAATGACCAGGGGAATGCCATTAACAAACATGGCAATGTCAGGAATTTTTGTTTCTCTTGCCCGGATCTTAAACTGGTTTGTGAGTAAATAGGAATTGTTATTGATTTTTTCATAGTCTATTAAGCGGATATTGACATACTCATTGTCTTTGCCCATAGGCATGGGGATTCCAGCGATCAGCAATTCTGCGAATTTTTCATTTGCCCGCACCAGCCCGACATTGCCAACAGAAATAAGGATAGCTCGTAGTTTATGAATTACCTCTTCTGCCCTTTCTGGGTTTTGTTTGATTGCCGGATTAAGGCGAATGAGAGCTTCTTTTAATTCCTTTTCAATAAAGACATCGGTGATTTCACGGGGAAGTAGTTCCGGCGGTATATATTTCCACTTTGCTTCTTCTCCGTAGGGAACCGAATCTTCTTTAAGCATTCCATGCTGATTCAGATTAATCCCGGTGAGCTGGTCGATTATGAAGTATTCGACACTGTTTAATTCATTGAAGGCCATGTTACTTTTCATCCTTTAATTTTAAAATGGATTTTGCATTTAATTCGCTGACTACTTTTTTGCCTGTTTGGGCTTCCAGTTCTTTTCTTGCCACCTTGGCAACATTTCCACCTTGTTTCGCTACCTTTTTACTTTCTTCAAATCCCTTTGGGTTTACTGATTCTGAAATATCCTTGGACGAAGCTTCTGCTAGCATATTTAATATCAGTTCGGTGTTGGTCATATTGTCGCGCAGATTTTCTTTTTTCAGTCCTTTGAGAATCTTGTACTCTCGTGTTGTTTTATCAGACCATGCTTTAGTAATAATATCAGTAAGCGTTGCAAACTGCACGCCCTTTTTTAATCCCCGTTTTTTCCATTCATCGGTCAATTCTTTACGTATTTCAATGCTTTTAAGCCGCTGATTAATCCAGCTTTCAGAATAACCGAGATTTAAATATTGCGATAATGCACGATCAATACTGAGTTCGGGGTCTTGCATCTCCTCTAATCGCTCGGAGGCTACCTGCGCCAGCCAGAGTTTAAAGGGTTCTGCTTTGGGGGAAGGAATTGATTGTATCAAGCGAAAAAGTTCTTCAGTATCGGCAACATCGGTTAACCGCATTTTGCCATCAGGCGCCGGCATTTTCAAACTGTGACATTTTGTCACGGTTTCATTTCCTTCTTCTTTGAGTCTTTGTTTTAGTTTTCGCCAATAGGCATTCGGGGCTACACTTTCGGTTAATACAGCGATAACATCCACTATGGAAAAGTACCACTTCTCTTGCTCAGCATCCCACAGAGTTCTTACTTTTTTATTTTCAAATATTTTTATTTCGCTTTCTTTTTTCATAGCATCATCCTAAAATCTCGCTTAATAGTTTTTGTTTTAGATGTTGCAAGGTTGTTTTTTGTTGCCTAAGTTGAAAAAGTGTTGTTTCAAGGTGACTGAATATTTCCAATATTTTTGACTGTATTTTTAAATCAGGTAATTCTAATGAATAGGTTGCAAGGTCTCGCCATTTTACTCTCTTAGACATTGTTCCTGCGG
>JAHZIZ010000053.1 GCA_022601215.1 Bacteroidota bacterium | reverse complement strand
GCTACCGGATTTTCTGGTAAGGATGTTCAGATGATCTTTATGAGTCAAGCCGTCATTATTGGTTTAGTTGGAGGTGTCTTTGGACTGCTTCTAGGTTTTATTTTATCTTCGATCATTGATCAAATTCCTTTTGGTACAGAAGCGCTACCTACTATTACTACATATCCAATTAATCACAACCCAATATTCTATATTATTGGTATTACGTTCGCACTCGTTTCCACTTTATTAGCTGGATATCTTCCCTCTAGAAAAGCGAAAAAGATAGACCCCGTAAGAATTATAAGAGGACAATAATATGGAGACAGTATTAGAAACAAAGAACATCAATAAATACTTCAAAAAACCAGTTCCTTTCCATGTATTAAAGAACATCAATTTTAAAATTGAAAAAGGAGAGTTTACTTCAATAATGGGGAAATCCGGTTGTGGAAAATCAACTTTACTCTACATCTTGTCGACTATGGATAGTGATTATACTGGGGAACTATATATAAATAACCAACTTATTACCGGACAAGATTCGGAAAAATTATCCCTGATTAGAAATAAAGAAATAGGGTTTGTTTTTCAGTTTCACTACTTACTTTCCGAATTTTCGGTACTCGAAAATGTAATGCTCCCTGCTAAAAAACTAGCAAAGAAAACATCAGAAGAAATAGAATATGACGCTATTGAGAAGTTAAAAATTCTGAACATTGACCATTTGGCAAAAAAAAGAGCTGCAAGAATTTCTGGAGGAGAAAAGCAAAGAGTAGCAATCGCAAGGGCACTCATCAATAATCCAGCGATCATTCTTGGCGACGAGCCAACCGGAAATTTAGATAGTTATAATGCTGATAATGTGTTTAGAATCTTTAAGGAACTAAGCGAGGAAAAAGGACTCTCCTTATTAATTGTAACACATGATCAAGATTTTGCCGACAGAACTGACAGAATCATTCAGATGAGTGATGGACAAATACTCTAGTAGCCATTTACTCAATATTGATCATAATCTATGGCCGATTTAGCTATACCCAACCTTTTTCCGAATATTAGGCACTTCCCACTTGATCATTTCTTTTAAAAATTGATCCACTTGTTCCACAATCATCTTTTCTGTAATCTCATTTGGCGCATATAACCCCAAATCTACAGATCCATTATCATTAATGCCAGTCTCCATCGTCGGAAATAATATGAATACTAGTACATCTCCACTATAACTTTGAGAAAAAACTAAAGTTCCTCCAGGAATAAATTGATACTCGGGAACCTTGTTTGTACAATCAATCAATTCTGGTGGGAAAGAATCGAAAGTAATATTAATGGCCGCATTATTATGAATCCAATTTAGCTCTTGTACTTTCCAGCCAATAGGATAGGTTTTTACAATCTCATGTAAGGTTTTTAACAATGTCAGCCTTGTTAATTCACTCCATAAGGTCTTTTTATCAACAACGGTTTCAATGGAGTTTCTATAATCAATAATACGCTCCTCTAAATGTTCAATTTTCATATTATTACAGCTAGTTTAATTCATCTTATTCTGCTTTCTTTTGTCACGTTTCTCTTTTCGTTCTTGGCGTTTAAAATACCCTCTAAATAGAAAATGTTCCTTTAAAGCATCCATGTTATTGTTCAACTTTTGAGAACTCTGTTTTATATTAATAATCGTGCTATCTACTTCCCTAGCAAGGGTCTCATCCGTTGTAAGACTCTTTAGGATTCCTTTACCATTTTCTACTTCCTTAAAAATGGAAGAGGCACTTTCTGTTGCTTTATAAAGGTCATCGCTAGCTGTTTCGAGATTTACGATTATTTGTTCCATTTTATTTCCATAAATACTATCTGTAAACAACACATTTGCAACGCTATGCCCCGACCTTACTTCATTGACATACTTCCTTAGTTCATTAATTCCCTTAGAAGCGCTCGCACTTGTCTCTCTTAAGTTAACCATCGATTCTTTTAAGTCATTTGCCATCGTAGTATCGCTAATTAGCATCCCGAGTGCTCCTTCTCCATTAAGAATTTCGGTAGTGATTTTTAACAAATCGGCCGTCAATAGGGCAGCATTCTCATTAGTCACATTCAAAGTAGTAAGCATATCTTCCGTTCCTATTCTGCTGAATGTATTGATAGTATCTCCTGTCACCACTGCCGTCAATCTCCCTTTCCTAGGGATGATATTTACAATCATATTACCTACTAAACCATCAGATCCAATGGTGGCAATGGCATCTTTTTTAATATGGACTCTGACACTTTCCTTAATAGTCATTTCAACTAAAATAACGGTGTCATTTTTCATAGTGATGCTACTTATCGTCCCCACATCAATACCAGAGTAACGCACATTATTTCCCAATTGAAGTCCATTCACATTATTAAATTCTCCATACAGCTGAATTGTATTTCCAAATAAATTTTGCCTGTTACCAATAAAGTATAATGCGCCAACTAATAAGAACGTTCCAATCACTACAAAGATTCCTAATTTTACTTTTTGAGAGTTAGTATTTCGCATCACAATAATTTTATTATTTAAAAAAGGCTTGGACTTGTGGATCACTTGAATTGGATAATTCCAAAAAAGTACCTTCCACATAATTTATACCATCTATTAATAGAAGGATTCTATTTGAAATAACCCTTGCACAGTCTACATCATGGGTGATGATTAGGGATGATGTTCCATATTTCAGTTGAATATCTCTCATTAATTGTATAATCTCCTTCGCTGTTATAGGGTCTAGACCCGTTGTTGGTTCATCATATAAAATAATGTTCGGTTTTAGAATAAGTGCTCTTGCTAAAGCGACTCGTCTTTTCATCCCCCCAGAAAGTTCTGAAGGCATTAGATCAATCGCTTGGGCTAAACCTACATTTTCAAGAGCCTCTAACACCAAGCTATCAATATTTTCTTTCCTTTTAGACCCTATCGTATGTCTACGCAATGGAAACTCTAAATTCTCCCTAACTGTCATGGAATCATACAAGGCACTGCCTTGGAATAAAAATCCGATTTCCTTTCTCAAAATGTCCAATTCTTCATCGCCTAATGAAGTGATATCTTGATTTTTAATCGAAATCCTTCCTCCATCAACTTGCATAAGCCCTACCAAACATTTTATCATTACGGATTTACCAGAACCCGATTTTCCCATTATAACCAAATTTTCACCCTCTTGGAGTTTCATAGAAAACCCTTTTAGCACATGATTTTCACCAAAGCTCTTTGTTAGGTTTTTAACCTCCATGACCGTTGTTGTTTTAGTGGTGCTCGTGGTGCTCATTGTTACTAGATTTCAAAAAATATATCAGAAACGAAAACGGCAATAAAGTCAATTACAAACAAAAACATTGAACTATATACCACAGCTGCATTTGAAGCCTCTCCTACACCAACCGTTCCTTTCTTACAGAAATACCCTTTATAACACCCAACTAATCCAATAGCAAAACCGAAAAAGAAAGATTTTATAGTTGCGGGGAGGATATCGCTAAAAGAGAGCGCATCGAATACCTTGTTAAAATACAGCAGTAAGGATACGCCTCCTTTTAAATTTTCAACTAGTGCAGAACCCAATAACGCAATCGTATCGCCAAATACAATTAGAAGTGGTAACATAAGGGTAGTCGCGGTAATTCGCGTCACGACTAAAAATTTGAAAGGGTTTGTTCCAGAAACTTCCATGGCATCTATCTGTTCGGTAACGCGCATTGATCCTAATTCAGCGCCAATACCAGACCCAATTCTTCCAGCACAAATTAAAGCAGTAATGACGGGCCCTATTTCTCTTACAATTGAAATACCAACCATAGAAGGCATCCAAGACTCGGCACCAAACTCCATCAATGTTGGGCGAGATTGTAGTGTAAATACTAAGCCCAAGATAAATCCGGTAACTCCTACAAGGAGTAGGGAACGATTACCCATATTGTAGCATTGAAATAAAAGTTCTTTATACTCAAAAGGAGGACTCACCGCCTGTCTAAAATATCGTCTTGCAAAAAGCCATAAATCCCCAATTTCAATAATAAAATTTCGAACTCTACCTATAGTGCTACTTGCATTCATTATTGTTTGCTCTAGAAATCAAATATAAATTCACTTTAGGTGTGGTAAAATGATATTGCTCACATTTTCACGCTTAACGAACTAGACTAGTTTATAACTAGTATAAAAAGCACTTCTTATTTCTGGAAATCTAAATTTATTTAAACCAAAATTATCATTATTCCGTATATAGCTTAAACGATGATTTGCTATGTACTTACTCTATAAAACATCTATGTCCATAACCTTGGTTGTAATTAGTATACTCTCTGTCCAAATGGTAAAAGCTCAATATAAGGTAGACGCCGAACTTGTTGAAAGTTCAAAATATAAATCACCCACAACGGTCCAAGCTGAATACAGTTACGCTAGGGGGCAAAGATTTTATTCCTATAAAAATGATATCGAATGTTTCTCTTTATCTTCAGAATTTGAGAGTACTTTGGCCCTAGCACCTCATCTTACTATGTATTTGAATGGAACCTACACTTATGGGAGAGAAAGGACAATCACTATGACTCAGGACTACCTTCCAAATACAAGTAATCTGTCCCTATTAGGGGGTATTTCCATTTATAACACCAACAATT
>JAHZIZ010000452.1 GCA_022601215.1 Bacteroidota bacterium | reverse complement strand
CGAAGATAAAATGTTTCATACAAAAATATATAAAGGGCAGACACACTGCCCCTCTTCCAAAGTTAGTCATTTTGTTTATAAATCACGGTTTCTTCCACAGCGCCATCGGTGTGGTTTTTTTCTATTTTATACAACCCTTGCGGTAAATCATGAATCAACGCAGGACTATTAATACCTGTCGAATCCTTTGGAGTGACCGTAATATTATTATTAAATACTTCATCCTCAAATTTCACCACCAAACCACTACTAGCAGCTCCTGTGGCGGAATAACAATTACGTGGTGGATTATTTAGCTGCGCTATGGAGATGGCAAAATTGTTTTTATGCACGATTAAATCATAATCCTGAGGAAGAATGTTTTTATTAAAAGTATAGTTATACAAGCCTCCCGTGACATACCAAAATGACAGATCATCATAATCTAAGGGCGGTGGATATGCACCATAAGGACCACAACTCACAAACTCATAATCGAATCCAGGTTGGAACGTAGGCAACACCTGTGGCCCCACAATAGAACCATTGCCACTATAGACTCCTTTATAGGGCTCATAGAGCGTTTCTATAGTGGTGGAGGCATCTGCAAAATCTCCCAGCCAATCGTGCCCAATCGCCTCGTGCATCCGTATCTTCTGGCCTGCAGTGAAGTTAAAGAAAAACAGTTCATTATTCGGGGCATTTGGCACGTATGCCATATAATTTTTAACATCAATCGATTCTAGTTGATAATCCCTCGGAGGATCAAGGCAATCACCACCATCCCCGGTATATTCAAAAGTATTTTCATCCACAAAGACATATACAGGGTTTCCTTGAGAGGCACAATCCTCTATATCAATATCTTGGTAGTGGCACCACTCATTTCTAAAATCGGGCATGGCGGCAGTATCTATCACCTCATCGCCAGCGATATCTGCGTTCCAGTCTGGATTGGGATTACCATTGGGTAAGAATTCATTTCGAGTAACATGTTCAACACCTAATTCACAGCCCTCTGGAGAACCTCCTTGATCCCAATATTTATGCGTATGATGTAAGTCAAAGCAATGACCTACTTCATGTGCCATGGTATCCTGCGCCTTAAAAAAATTGTAATGAGTCGCAATATTCACTTTCTTCCTCAATTGTGCAGCACCGCTAAATTCACTACCTCCACTAGCAATATAAATATTAAAGGAATCGTTGCGCTTATGACCGGCACTAGCAGCATCTAAAAAGAAAAATTCTAAATCTTGTTTACTGAGGTGGTAATAGGTATCGGATTTAAAACTAGTATTATCGAATCCTATATATTTAAAGAAGATTCCAAACTCGTTATACACTCTATTTAATTGAGAAACAGATTCAAGACAATGCGCCTCTGTGAGAGGAACTGGACCAGGAGATTCGGTTTCTGGCAAAACCTCCCAAAAGAAAATATTAAACACAACGGGATCAAATTGTGCAAGATAATTAGGGTCCGTCGACCTAGAATAGACATCGAAAGAACTTACGGATGAATCATCATCCTCATAAGCACACACATTCGGAAATTGAGCAGTTACGGTAAACGTACTCAATGCTAACACTGAGACAAGAGCATATTTCACTCCCCTCATAAACATTGAAGTTATCATATATAGATATTTTGTTAGGGGGAAGTTTTCAGCATAAAACTACAAAATTAATTCTACAAACAAAAAAACGCCCTTCTCTCGAAGGGCGTTTTTACTATAGGATAAAAGAAGGGTTAGTTTCCTCCTCCGTTATTGTGTACTTGTACCGTTGGGTAGTTACCAATTTCCACGGTAGGGATATTAGCATTGTACTTACGGTTAATACGCTCGATAGCAAGATTTGCCACATAAGCATATCCTCTAGCGGTTGGATGAACTCCATCTAAAGAGAAACCTCCACCCGTTACAAACTGAGAAGTTAACACACCCCCTGGATAATCCACTCCAGTGGCAGCAATTTCTGCCAATTCACCACGAGCATCAATTAGAATTAAGTTTCTTGCATCTGCTAAAGCTTCAATCGTTGCATTATAAGCATTGTTTGCATTAGCAATTGCCGTTTGCTCTGCAGGGATTAATACCCACTGGTCTTCCATTGGATAAGTAAGTCCATTTACAGACAATTGAGCTGCACTTGCTTCTGGCAATCCTAACGCCATCAATGCGGCCATTCTATCCGTATTTAACGCAGCAATGGCAGAAGAACTCGTTAACGTTAATAAGTCATCTGCATTCGCTTGTCTTGCTTGTCCAAATTGCAATCCGAAGATCGTTGCAGTGGGCACATCTAAACCTCCAGCAATTAACACCTGTGTCAATGACTCTGACACATCTGCTAAAGATTCATCATGTACTACTACTGGGCTAGGCCCGTTAGAGTTAAAGAAGATAGAACGATCTGACACTCCTAAAAAGGCAAATGCCTGGTTTAACTGAGCATAGGTTGCATTTAGAGTTGGAATCTGCGCAGCAAAATCCGGATTAGATGGATCTAACGGTGCAAAAGGAACTGTTGTAAAGAAAGGAATTGACGTTACGTCTGGTAAGTTCACTACCATTCCTTCGGCTCCTCCAGCCATTAAAGCATCTAAGATTCCGCTATATGAAGCTGCGAATACATTAGGGTCTGTAATATCATTTGGCCCATAAGTCGCTGGATCTAAATTCCCAGTTTGATCCACTCCTAGACCTCCAGAAGTAGCAAAAGAAAGGATATCGTTGTTTCCAATCCATAAGCTAAAGAAAGATGCATTTAAAGAAGCAGCGTCTCCAACAACGGTGGCTGTTCCGCTTGTTGCAAAACGTCCAAAGTATGGATTTAACTGTCCGTAACCAGGTGTTACTAAATGAAAACTTTTAGCTCCAGGGACTCCCATATTATTAAATGGTCCTGTGGCACTAGTACCAACTTCCGTAGTTGGGGTTCCTTCAAGAACTGCTGGGAAAGGCCCATTGGCTCCAGCGGATAATACAAATTTATTTTGAGCTACTTGTACTCCTCCTAATAACAAGCCTCCTAAATCATCACTCATTAAAGGTTGGGTGAAGTTTTCTCCGGCACCTGCCAAAGCAAACTGTCCCGCCATGATGTTTGGATACGAGTTGTTTTGTCCCGAAATGTATAAGGCTCCATCTGCAAATCCTGCAGTTAACGAGTTCCCTACGGCAACATAATTAGAAAGGTCTGCACTTCCGGTATCGTAAAAACCAGTATCTGTTACTGTATTTTCGAACTCGGGCTCACAGCTAGTAAATCCTACGACTGCTGCTAATGCTATATATTTAAATGTGTTTTTCATGTTTCCTATAATTTTAAAATTACATTTTGTACGTTACCCCTAAACCAGGAACAAACGCACTACTTTTATACTTCCCTCCAAATGGAGCCGCAACTCCATTTTCAGAATACGCATCATAAGAAGCATCCACTTCTTTGAAGTGTAAGTACAAGAATGAAGCATCTATTTGGAAACGGTCGCTCACATTCACTGTAAGTCCAGCTGTGTAACCGTTACTATCGTTACGAGGTGTCTCTGGTGCAAAGAATCCATTTTGAACTGGAGACTCATCATGATAGAACCCTCCTCTTAAGGTGAACATTTTAGTCGCATCATATTGCAATCCAAAACGAACGGTTGAAGCGTTCTTATAATTACGTGCATTGAAAGAATCTGGCACAGCTGCATCAGCGAAATCAATATCTAAAGATTCATACACATCCCAGAAAGTTCTATTGAAGTCAAAAGCCGCTGTCCACTTGTCACAAAATTTGTAAGAAACTCCAACGGTCATCTCTGCTGGTAATGGTAAAGCTGCAGAGGCTTTCGTATCTACAAATGGTGTTAACGGTGAATTTGGAATATTCTCGAAATCCGCGTCAGCCTCATCGGCTTCTAAGATGATTTCACTTCGATAGTTGGCACCAATGGTAAGGTTTTCAGTAGGACGCAACATAACTCCTGCAGTCCAACCCCAGCTATTTACTCCTGAAGCATCAATGGTCACTTCGCTTCGGTTCCCTTCTAGATCGGTCAAAGTTCTAGAAAGGTTACGATTAAAGTTCACCGATCCTGTTACGTAGATAGGTCCACCACCCACACTTAAGACATCGCTAATTTTAAACGACAAAGTAGGCTGTACAAAAATAGCAGCCAACTCAATGTTATTTACAAGGTGTGATCCTGCCCAATCGTCTTCATAAGACACTGAGCTACCATAAGGCGTATACACCCCAAGACCTACAGCCATCCAATCATTTACTTGATAAGAACCATAAAGGTAAAACGGCGTTCCAACTGGAGAATCTGTTTCGGCAAAGGCCCCAGTGGTCTCATTTTGATAAACAACATTAGAAAACACTCCACTAGCACCTGCTGAGATGTTTAGTTTGTTCTCTAAATGTACCAATCCCGCAGGATTAAAAAATACTAATTCGCTGCTGTCAATCAACGCTACTCCGGTATGACCCATCGCCAAGGATTTGTTTCCCTGAAGACTTACTCTATACCCTCCAGCATATACCATCGCAGATGCAAGCATACACACAGCAAGAAATACTAATTTCTTCATAATAGTTTAAGTTAAGTTTAATTTTATTTAAGTGTTTGAGTCCAAAAAATGAAGCATTCGTAAAAAATTTACTATGCATACATAATAATGTTCTTCTGCAATGTTATAAAAATTATGGCTTATTTTGTAAGAAATTCTCAATAATTTCGAGAAATTTTGTAGGATTATCAGCATGCAGCCAGTGTCCTGCATTCGATATTTCAGTTATTTTCGCCTTCGGAAAATGCTTCTTAATCCCTAATTCGTCATAGATTTCGATATACCCCGATTCCGCTCCTTTCACGAAAAGGGTTTCGCCTTCAAAACGAGCATCAACCGTTAACGCCTGTCCTATCTCATCATAAGTATCCGCAAGTACTGAAAGGTTCATTCGCAAACCCAACTGTCCTTTCTCCACCCAGTACAAGTTTTTCAACAAAAACTGTCGCACGCCAACCTCCTTGATATATGTTTCCAAGACCTCATCCGCCTGACTTCGGGATTTGATTTCAGAAAAATTGAGACTTCCCAGAGCTTTTAGAATATCTTGATGATGAGAAGGGTACGCCTTAGGACCAATATCGGCCACAATGAGTTGGCGTACTTTTTCTGGATATGTCGTGGCAAACTCCATCGCTGTTTTACCACCCATCGAATGACCTAACAGAACCATTTCGGATAGATTGTGCTGATCGCAATAGGCTAATAAATCTTCCGACATAATGCGATAATTAAACGCTTCAGAATGAAAACTTCTCCCATGGTTTCGTTGATCCACCAGGTGAAGCTGATAACCAAGTTCAGCAAATTTCCGTCCTAAGGACTTCCAATTATCACTCATTCCTAAAAATCCGTGCAAAATGACAAACGGAGTTCCTTCACCAATAATTTGAGAATGCAATACCATTATGCTAACTTTTGAAGATACTGTTTCACGACCGATTCCAAGCCCTGATATAAAGACTCACAAATAAGAGCATGTCCAATGGACACTTCTAATAAATTAGGTATATTCTCTTTAAAAAATTGAATGTTGTCGAGGGACAAATCATGTCCTGCATTAATACCTAAGCCTAGTTCATGCGCTTTAATAGCACATTGGGTGTACGGCTCAATTGCTCTTCGATTCCCTAACCCATATTGATGTGCAAATTCTTCGGTATACAATTCTATACGATCTGTCCCCGTTGCCGCAGCTCCTTCAATCATATCCAATACTGGATCTACAAAAATGGACGTTCTAATACCATTGCGCTTGCACTCGGTAATAATCTCGGCCAAATAATCTTTGTGTTTTACCGTATCCCATCCCGCATTAGAAGTGATGGCATCTACTGCATCTGGGACCAAAGTGACTTGAGTAGGTTGTATGGCAAGCACCATATCAATAAATTGATCCATAGGATTCCCTTCAATATTGTACTCTGTAGTCACTACAGGTTTGAGATCATAGGCATCCTGATATCTAATGTGACGTTCATCCGGTCTAGGATGTATAGTAACTCCTTGTGCACCAAAAAGCTGAACGTCCTTGGCCACTTTTAAAAGATTAGGCATATTTCCGCCTCGCGCATTGCGCAAGGTGGCAATTTTATTAATGTTTACACTAAGTTTTGTCATGTAGATAAGATAAAACACAAAAATACAAAGTTGGTGTGCGGTTTTACATCTTTATTTTAAGTAATTTGCATAAAAATAAAAGATTTGAATACGCATAATTATATCATTAATGACATCAAACCCTTTGAGGTGACTTCGACAGTAAGTGAGGTACAAACGGTATTTAACCAGCTCACTTACTCTCATATTCCTGTTTCTAAAGATGGCGTATACCTTGGCAGTATAAGCGAAACGGATGCTCATTGTTTTGATGGCAACAAAATCTTGACAGATTATCAATATGCCCTAGAACCTTTTCATGTAAAGAAGAAAACGAATTGGCTGGACATACTCGAAGCCTTTGCATTGCACGCAAGTAATGTGATGCCTGTATTGGACGAGAATGGAACCTATCTTGGGTATTACGAATTAGGTGATATTATAGCTTTTTTCAATGACACCCCTTTCTTAAATGAAGCGGGCGGTATTATTGTGGTTGAAAAAGGAAGTCAGGACTATTCGTTTAGCGAAATATGTCAAATAGTAGAAAGCAACGAAGGTAAAATTCTT
>JAHZIZ010000451.1 GCA_022601215.1 Bacteroidota bacterium | reverse complement strand
TTTTGATGCCAATAAAGGAGAGTCCCAGAAGTCAAACCTAAAAGATACTTATAAAACAGCCACAGGAAGCCACCAGACGCACACACATAGCCATACAAAGCAGACTGCTAACGATAACAGCCAAGATCAAAAAACAAGCCAACCAAGACCACGGACGAAAGAAAGAAATAGAGCAGAGAGGACACGAGGCAAAGAGCGAACGAGAACCAGAGAACGGACACGTACAATGGAATGAAAATTCTTCTTATTGAGTTAATACAGCTAGAAAATTTGTGACTTTAACCAATTTGTGGCAGTTTCTTCGTCCTGCTCAATTGCCATTTCTATGGTTTGATTGGCATGTTTTAGTAGGCGTTTTGATTTTTTACGTAAAGAATGTGAGTCTGTTACTTGTTTTTGAATTTTTGTTTGAAGCTTAGGGTTTATATCTGGTAAAGGAATTTTATAGATATAGTCTTCGTATATATTAATTATTCCACTTGAACCAACAATGTTCTGGTAGATCAATTCTTGCCCAACCAAGCATTTTAGGAAGATTTGCAATACTTCTGGACTATACCCTTTACCTGGTTTACAGCGTAAAATTTTCAGTGTTGAATCAATAGTAAAAGATTTAGATGAGTCGGCTGCGTAGTATAGTGCGGATTTTCCCAACGAACCAACTCCCATAGAAGCAAAAACAACGTCAAGATTTTGTAGTATGGGAGCCTTGATATTATCAACACACTCTTTTTTCACCCTACTTTCAACATTATAAGCAAGATGCGCATTGAGAACTTGCTTGGTTTTAATTACTCCAATTTCTCCACTATCAGTATAGGTAACATTTTTGCCTCCAATTATTTGAAAGAAATCTTTAATATACCCTTTTGATTTTTTTGAAAGATAGTGTTTAATTTCATCATATTTTGGCTGGTAGTATTCTGCGTCAATGCGTTCCGCTTGTTCTGCATCAGAATAGTTTTTGATAAATGATAGTTTGTGTTTGGGTTTCCAGTTGGTAAGCCCAAGTTCGGAGAGTAGGAGACACTGGGCTTCTTTGTATTTTGATTCTGATTCGCTTTTTAGTCGTTGAGATTCTTTGTATAACCAATCAAAATTATTCTGAAAACTATCTGAAAACAAAGGAATTTTAATTTGTTTTATAGCTTCGAGAGTGAGGTGTGGTTGTCCTGTTTGACTTGCTGTTCGTAACAGTAATTGCTGACCTATTGTCGAATGTAAAAACATCCATAAATAGTATCGATTTATTTTCGATAGTTCTTGTGTTCTTAGGACGATAACATCTCTGCAAACAGAATAAGTCTTAAAGGCTTCAGTTAATAGCGCCACTTTCGCTAAAGAATTTCCACCTTTAGCAATTATCAGATCACCCGAACAGCATTTAGCAATGGTAGTTTTATTTTCATCTAATATTTTTTTTGGTAAAAAAGCAGTATCACCCGTAAGATTAAGTAATCCATTTTGGATTTCGTTAACTCTCAAAAAAGGAATGCCAGTCCCTTCAAAATTGTAATATGGGACAATTGAAGGATAAAAGGCACTACAGTCACATGTTCCACAGGCATCATGAATAGAAACTCTGGGAAGTCTATTAAGTTTTTTTTCAAGGTTTATATGACTGGGATGATAATATTCTGCGTCCAGTCGAAAAACAATATTATCAAGATTTGAAGTTTGTATAATTGAATACTGCATACTTAACCTTCCAACCAAAACGATAATTCTTCATCTCTCGCCCATTCAATGAAAGCTTCGGCAATTCCGTCTGGCAGTTCTCCATCATGATTATGTAAGTCATGATTAACGATTAAATGTCCATTTTTATCTAATTTGTGTTGGCCGTTTCCATTTTCCACATAGATATAATCGCCTGAATTATCTTTCCCTCCTTTCTCGCTGACTGCAAAGAAGATCGGGTAATCATCGACTTTAGGGCAGAGTTCATCATCCCATTTTTGTACAAATAAAACGCTGGTCTTGGTTCCAGTATGGGGTTTAAAGGTATTTACATGTAAGCCCACAACAGCCAGAATGCGCCCATGTTCGGCGATAAATTCACGGATATATTTGTCGGATGTATTGTTAAAGCGTCCTTGTGGCAAGACAATTGCCATACGTCCACCAGATTTGAGAAAATCTAGATTTCGTTCAATGAATAGAATATCCCGTCCAACTTTGCTTTGTGCCTTTCCATTTCCGTTAAAACCTAGTTCATATTGATGCAGGATGCGACTTTCTTTGATGTCCCCCGCAAAAGGTGGGTTTGCCATGAGAATATCAAAGTTAAATTGTTTGTCTTCTCCTTTTTCGGTTCTTTGTTTTTCTAGCCGTTCAAAGCCTTTTCCGTAGGTATTGATCCATTTCTTGTCTTTTTCTGTTTTGTCGCTCCAACGCTCAAAATCTAGCGTATTCAGGTGCAATACATTGGTTTCTCCATCTCCTGCAATCAAGTTTAACGTTCTGGCAACCCTGACTGTTTTTTCATCAAAATCGATACCAAATATTTTTAACACATGCTGTTTTTCTTCTTCTGGAATTTCTGAATTAGTAAAAAGATGTCCTGTTAGTTTGAAAATAGTATGAACGGGGAAACCGCAACTTCCAGAGGCGGTATCAATCATATACTCGCCCCGTTTGGGGTTGAGCATCTGCACACACATATCAATGACGTGTCGAGGCGTAAAATATTGCCCCTTTTCGCCTTTGGCTGATTTATTAACTAGATATTCAAAAGCCTCGTCCACGACGAGCAGGTTGGAGTTAAATAATTTGACATCTTGCAAGCTGGAGACACAAACAGATAAATGACTATCTGACAGTTCAAAATTTGAGCTATTGGGAAAAACCCCCGCCCATTGGCTTTTTGCTTGATCGAATAGGGTTTGAATTTTATTTTTAAGTTCCGTGTCTGTTTGCCCTGTGTTTCTAAATTCCATGACACGAAATTTTTTATCATTTAGTCCTGCAAGTGATTCCTTGAGTTTTTCGTAATCCCCTTTATCTTCTTCATCAAGATTTTGATCAAGATAAAATTCAATATTTGACTTGTCTTTTTTACTTTCAAACTCGTCATAGAGTTTTGTGAATATCAGCTTGAAAACTTCCTCGAATACATCCACCCCAGCATTGGCTAAAACTTCATCTTCCATTTCCAAGATAATATCTTTTAGGGATTTACGCTCATTGGCAATTTTATCTTTGACGATGAGGTCTTTCAGGGTAAATCGTTCACTAAGTATGTCTTTGAGGCTTTGATTTTCCTTTGGAATATCGGTGATATCTTCAAAGTAATTTGGGTCTTTGCGGTGATAATGAGATATTTGCTCGCCATTTGTCCATACCCCAATAGGGGCGCCTGTAGCATTGCAATAAGAACGAAGCTGGTTTTTTCCATCTTTGAGCTTAGGCTTTTTTAGCTCAATAATGATATAGGCGGTGTCTGAACGATCCTTATCAAAAATGACAATATCGGCGCTTTTCTTTTCTCTTCCAAAACTGACGGAATATTCAAAGGCTAACCGTTTTTTTGAGTATCCATATTGCTTGATAAGTCTTGTCGCAAAGAGCTGGCGAACAATTTCTTCTGGCTTAAGCTGAATATCCTTATCCCGAACGATACATCTTATGTATAAAGTTTCTTTTCCTCTAGTGGGTTTGGTAAAGATGTTTCCACGCAGAGCTTCAATTTCTTCTGTCGTGAACAGGTCTAGATGATAGTTACTGTCTTTAAGTATCGTTTGGATGATATCTGGCTGTGTCATTACGTCTACTTTTTGTTTTTAGTGAAATGGTAAATAAATGGGGTTAAAAACATAACAAGTTCTTAACTAAGAAACCCTATATCTATAAGTAAAAAAGGAATGTTTAACAAGAGATAGCTTATTCTAAGGGGCGTTGCCCCTCACGCCCGCAAGGGTGAAGGCTACGCCCATCTAAAAAAACTTTTCCCCTTGGCTTTGCCAATTCCTCGCGAAACAAAACTTTTTTGATCTGCCCTTGCAGTTGTTACCCCCACGCTTCGCCAGCGGGTCAAGGTTGCATATGCAACCAATTATCAAAAAGGAGTATAAGCCATGGACAGCATTACAAGGAAACTCGTTACAGAGGAACAAAGACTTAATTTTCTACCCAATTTTATTGGTCGTCATTTTTTGCAGTATGAAACGGCAATCTATAACCAGATGAGCCAATCAAATAGTGAATATAACGGCGGATATTGGGACTATTACACCCTTTCAAACGGCGGATTTTATATGGCTTTAAGTCAAACAGAACCGCTTAAAATGGAATGTGTAGGGAATTACTTTGAGGATGAAATGAGCGCAGATGCAGGAAGTATCGGCGTTAATCTTTTCGTTTTAAATGCTTTTGCTTGGCAGGTGGATGAAAACAAATTCTCTACAGCCTTTCATCAATTGCGAGACTATGCCCTAGATCATCCAGAAGCAAATAAAATACTTGGTTTTATTGATTAAGTAGAGCTTATCCTTGCCCCGATGGGGCAAGGATAAATACACAAATATTTTTCTATTTTTGTATTTTTGTACGAAAATATTTTTATACATTTTCAGCTTTCTTTTTACAAAAATTAATAAACGCCCCGTCAGGCGTTTTTAATTCAGGACAGCCCGTTAATTCCCAAAATTCAAACCATTCAGATTCCACGCCATAAACATCAAATTTACGCCCTAATATCTTTTTAGCTGTCTCTATTGTTTGGGGTTTTAATTTTGGCGTTATTTTATGCTCAATAATAGGCTTAGGGGCAATACGAGGACGGACAATAAGTTTGTCTTTTACCTCTGTATCAAAATAAATTTGATAATCGGGCATATGGTCGCTTTCAATAGCATCCCTTACCAACTCTCTAAATTTTTTCAGGCTAGAGCTTGACCCTGTTTTCTTCTTAAGAAGTTCAAGCCCGACAGACCATTTTTTTTGTTTCCCGCAATGTTTACGGCATATTTCATAAATCCGCCTTTCTATGGGTTTTCCAAGGCGAAAATAATCACTGCTTATGGTCAATACTTCTTTGCTTAAGATTGCATTATACAGCCAGTCTGACAGTTTAATTTCAAGTCCTTCCATACGCCCGTCTCGTGTTTCTCTGATGATTTTCCAATGCTCAATCAATCCAAACCCTTGCGTAATTTCTTTGTCTCCTGTTCTGATACAAGTCTCAATCCGTGTACCGTCTAAACGCTGAAAAGCGGCTTTTAAACGCTCATATTGCGCCCCACTGGTTGCCCTTTCCGTCGTAACTAATAAATCATAAGCAGAAAACTGGATTGTCTGGCTCGGTTCTTCTCCTGCGTTGATTTTTGCTATGAGCTGACTCATAGCAAAAATCAGAATATCTTTATCAAAAATGGTTGCTATTCCATAGGCACTTGGGGCAATTTTTATATATTCGCCGTTATGCTCGTAATGTCTAATTTTATGATCTGGTTTCTTTGATAAAGAAAAAAAAGGGTGTTCCATACTCCCTATATCATCTTTGGGCGTTGCATCCAAAATGTCACAGATGAACATATCCTTTTGAGGGTGTTTACGTCTTAAAAGCTTAGCCATATTCTAAAAACGCCCCTAAAAGTACGATAGTAAAAATCAAAAAATGAGTATCGTACTTTTAGGGGCGCACGTCAATGAACTATCGTACTTTTAGGGGCGGGGTTTGTGGATAAGTAATGAAAACAGCGAGATAAGTTTTCGTACTTTTAGGGGCGGAGTTTTCGTACTTTTAGGGGCGGAGTTTTCGTACTTTTAGGGGCGTTTTTGGAAATTAGAAGAGCC
>JAHZIZ010000450.1 GCA_022601215.1 Bacteroidota bacterium | reverse complement strand
CACATAAAACACAAGAGAGAGTTCATCAGATATTAACGGAATTATATAACAATGACCCTGATGGAGTTTCGGGTAATGAAGACTGTGGGCAAATGAGTGCATGGTATATATTTAGCGCTCTTGGATTTTATCCGGTGACTCCAGGAAGCAATCAATACATTATTGGAACTCCCCTCTTTAACAAGGCGACATTTAACCTTGAAAATGGAAAAACATTTACGATACTAGCTCCAGATGTTTCTGAAGAAAACAAATATATTGATACTGTCTTACTCAATGGAAAACCGCTCAACCGCTCTTATCTCTTTCATCAAGAAATTATAGCAGGTGGTAATCTACAATTCAACATGACAAACCAACCTACTGCGTGGGGCACACAAAACAGTGAAATTCCTACTACTGAAATAAAAGAGTACCCCATCACCCCAGTTCCCTATATTTTAGAAGGAGACGTAGCATTTAAAAATAGTACCCAAATAAAACTCGCTTCTGTGAGCGAAGTAGATCATATATATTACAGTCTAAATGATACTCCATTTCAGCTTTACAAAAGCCCCATAACTATCTCAGAAAGAACACTTTTAAAAACCTATGCGGAAACCAATGGTGTGTCTAGTTCAAAACTGCACACCCAGTTTTTTAAAATCGATCCAAATAGAACTATTACATTAGAAACTGACTATGCCAATCAATATAGTGCAGGAGGAAACAACGCTTTAATCGATGGTATAAAAGGAGCTCGTGATTTTAGAACTGGAGCTTGGCAAGGCTATAATGATGCAGATATACTCGCAACGGTAGACTTAGGTAGTATGCAAACACCTACAGAAATTTCTGTAACCTTTTTACAGGATCAGGGTAGTTGGATTTTCTTTCCTACAAGGGTCGAAATCTGGACATCCAACAATGGAGATGAATTCAAATTATTGGGGAGCGAAAAAATTGATGCAGCCCTTCCTTCGGATGAGATCCTGATGAAAAGTACTATCTTTAAAAATGACAATCCTATACAAAACATTCGATTAATTGCAAAAAAATTAGGTCCTGTACCACCATGGCATTTGGGCTATGAACATGACGGAAAGGCCTGGATATTTGTGGATGAAATTGAAATAAAATAAACAGATGAAACGAAGAAAATTTATTCAAAATGCTTCTCTAAGTAGTTTGGGAGTAGTAGCAGGAGCAACCGCGCTAGCTTGCAAGGATGAAACCAAAACAAACACTGTAAAAACAGAAAACAAAACTGAAGGTTCTCTTCCTTTAGTAATCGCCACATGGAATGTACCCAATGCTACCGCAAAGGCTTGGGAAGAATTACAAAAAGGGAATAGTTCTTTAGATGCTATAGAACAGGGCTGCAAAATAGAAGAAGCAAATGCCGAAGGACAAAGTGTTGGGTTGGGCGGACTTCCAGATAGAGATGGCAATGTTACTCTTGATGCCTGTATCATGAATAAAGAAGGAAACTATGGTGCCGTTGTTTATCTACAAAATATAAAGCACCCAATATCCGTCGCAAGAAAAGTTATGGAAGAAACCCCGCATGTAATCATGGCTGGAAAAGGCGCGGAACAGTTTGCCATTTCTCAGGGCTTTGAACCAGAAAATCTTCTAACGGAAGCTTCAAAAAAAGCTTGGGAACAATGGAAAGAAACATCACAATACAAACCGATAATTAATATAGAAAATCACGATACTATAGGCATGCTAGCCATTGACAGCAACGGTGATATTGCTGGAGGCTGTACCACTAGTGGCCTAGCATACAAAATGGCTGGGCGCGTTGGGGATTCTCCAATTATTGGCTCTGGTTTATTTATTGATAATGAAATAGGCGGCGCTACGGCAACAGGATTAGGAGAAGAAGTTCTTAAAACAGTTGGTAGTTTTTTAATTGTAGAACTAATGCGCCAGGGTAAGTCCCCGCAAGAAGCCTGTGAAGAAGCTATTAGTCGCATCGTAACCAAAAACCCAAACTTTAAAGATTTTCAGGTAGGATATATTGCTGTGAACAAAAAAGGAGAGACTGGTGCCTATTCTATTCATGAAGGTTTTTATGTTAGCACATATCAAGAAGATATGGCAAAAAGCTATATGCCAGAATTTCATAATAAATAGTTGCAGCCTAATTTCAAGGTATTCCTTTATGTACGACTATTCTTATTAATAAATGTTAAAGTGCTGTTATATAAGGAAATAGCGTCTACGTAATACTACGTATTCTCAGTAATATTTAGAATTTTTCACCCCGATACCAATATTTTTTTATAGCTTTGAGCTACATAAGTAGGTTGCCCTGCCTTTGGGTGGGTCAATCAAATTTGGGGCGAAAAGTCATCACACCTGTGATGGCTTTTCTATTACAAATTATTATTATCAAGAAAAGTCGCTTTTGAGGAGGAGGGACTTTTTTTATGGATTACTCACTTTAAAAACTCTTCTATAGCTCACCAAATTTATATTTCAGAAAAAATGATACCTTAGAGAAAACTAACGTACTGTTTCTCTATATGAAATCATGTTCAGGCTTATGTTTCACTGCGCTTCTACTTTGCTCTTTTTCCCTGTTTGGGCAAAATGAATTGCTCAAATCCTCATTAGACAGTCTTTCTAATCATCAATTACAATTGAATTATCTTGAAAAGATGGTGAACTCTAAATGGAGAATAAATCCAAAAGAAGCCCTCAACTATGCATTAGCATTCGATTCAATTGTCGTTTTAGAAAACAATGACCTCAATCTAGCAAGGTCCAATAATCTACTTGGAATGGCGTATTATTCTAGTCAAGAATACGAAAAGGCGATTACCTATTATTTGGAAAGCGCCTACATATCGGAAAAATTAAAAACAGTAGACAAATTACCTCAAATCTACAGTAACCTTGCAGCTTGCTATAACATTAGAAATGATTTTGAAAATACCGAAAAGTATTTCTTAAAAGGACTCACCATTGCCGAAAACGAAAATAATCAAACTTGGGAGGCAAATATCCACAATAATCTTTCTATTATCTATATGGAGAATAAGCGCTATGAAGCGGCAAACGCCAGTATAGCAATTGCCCTTAATTATTTTCTTGACACCAATGATTCTGTCATGGCCGGAATAACTTATATGAATAGCGGCAATGCTAAAATCTATTCGAAAAACTACGATGAAGCCATTGTAGCGTATACACAATCACAACTTTATGTAAAACTCAATCAGTTTCCCCTGGTATATGCAATATCCAATACAGGAATTGGTATTGCTTATACCGAACAAAATAAATACGGGGATGCATTCTCATTCCTAAAGTCGGGATTAGATATTGCAAAGTCCATTAAGCACTATGAACAAATGATGGAATCTTACAAAGCTCTCGCCGACTATTATGCCGAAACTGAAAACTTTAAAGAAGCTTATAATCTTTCCTTGGAATCACAAAAATTAAAGGATTCCGTTATCACTCAAGAACAAGATGCAAATATGGCCATAGCCCTCACAAAGTTTGAAACAGAAAAAAAAGAAGCCGAGCTTAAATTACTAAGTATAGAAAATGAAAAAAATAAACAACAGCAAAAACTATATTCACTTTTAGCTCTTTCCGGGTTATTCTTAACAAGTTTTATTGGATTTTTTTACTATAAAAACAACAATAAAAACAAGTTGTTAGCGAAACAAAAATCCTTCTTAGAAGCGACTGTGGACGAAAAAAATATATTGCTCAAAGAAACGCATCACAGAGTTAAAAATAGTTTCCAAATAGTTTCATCCTTGCTTTACCTACAATCTGAAAACATGGTGGACAAAGAAGCACAACTGGCAATAAAAGAAGCTCAAAATCGAGTGCGTTCCATGGTACTTATTCATCAAAAATTATATAACAAAGACCAGCTCATAGGAATTAATACACAAGAATATTTTGAAGATCTTACACGAGATATTTTTGAAAGTCATCAGTTTGAAAAACAACCCATTCGGTACTCTTTAGATATTGCACCCGTAGTGTTAGACATTGAAAGTATCACCCCTATTGGTCTTATTTTAAATGAATTAATCATAAATGTTCTAAAACACGCATTTAAAACAGTAGATGAAGCAAGTAAAATACACATACATTTTAGTGAAAAAGGAGAGGAATTGCTCCTTTTTGTAAAGGACAATGGTATAGGTATGCCGCCTGATATGAGAGAAGGTTCATTTGGAATAATCCTAATGAATACCTTAGCCAAAAAACTAAAAGCAACATTGGAATTTGAAGCTTCTTTACCACAAGGCACGCTAGCAAGTCTTCAAATTAGAAGATATAACTTATTGTAATTCCAATGTTTAAAACCAATTGCTTTGCATAACTTTAACCTAGATTGCATTTTAGTATAGGATCATGTTAAAAAAACCAGCACTTTTTATAGTAGAAGATGAGCCTTTAATAGCAGTTACCATAGAGACAGCTTTAACAAAACATGGTTTCAATGTTCT
>JAHZIZ010000449.1 GCA_022601215.1 Bacteroidota bacterium | reverse complement strand
TGGAAAATGTGAATACTTATGTCTTATCGAGCACGTTGATTTCTTTACGAAGAATAGTTATCTAAATACTTTTTAAAGATCTTAATGTCTTCCTTGGAGGTTAAATCGGGGACATGTTCGCAAAAAGGAATTCCCTTAAAAGCGTTTGGATGATCCCGACAATAGTTTCTAATGGCCGTCGGAATTTCCTTCTCATCTCTCTCTGGATGCACGGGACAGTCTTTAAAATAAGGAAACATGGAAGCTCCATCGAATGTGAAGATATTCATACTTACTCTAAAAGTGCCGTGTGCATCTCGATACGTATCTAACTGATCTTCTTTAGGTTTCTCAATAATATCTTCTACATCCTGATTCGCAGTTAACCGCACCAAGGCAAATCGTGAAATTCGTTCTAAAGAGAAATTGAGTCCGTCACGATCATAAGCAATAAAGGCATTTTTCGCAGTGGTTTCTCTTAGGGCTTTCATGGCGTTTACCGAATACAAATTATCACAATTACAAACGGTAAAACTTTCTTGCTGTAGGTTTGGGTATTGCACCATAGCCTGATAGATTGCATCTGCTGTGCCGTAAGGTTTACTGCGTCCCTTCGGAATAAATTGCGTGGCATAAGACAACAGCAGACCATTATAATGATTGTCTTCTTTTGAAGTGCCATAGAACGATTGAAACGCCTCGGCTTGTTCTCCTACAATGAGGTAAATCTTTTGATACCCCGCTTTTTTAGCGTGCTGTAATAAGAAATCTAGGATTGGACGTTGGCTATCACCATAACCGATTAAGGCTTTACTTTGGGTGTTGGCCGATTCAATTTCACGCTTGCTCAAACCTTCCACTTCCTTTGAATTTTTCATTCGGGACGAGGCACCTGCAGCGAGTATGAGGAGATTTTTAGTCATGACATTGAGTTCCTTTGGCAACCTTCACAACATAGGCGTCTTGAGCGCCTGCTTGCTTTATGGCCTGAATTACTTTTTCTTGGTTTTTGTTCGTAGTAAGTGCCGTAATACACCCCCCCATTCCAGAACCTACAATTTTAGCACCATAGGCACCCGCCTCCATAGCAGCGTCAATCATAATATCAATTAATGGAACCGTAATACGAAGTTGATCTCTTAAGACACAGTGATGTTGATACATCAGTTTCCCAATGAGACGGTAATCTATGGTGTCCTTTTTAAAAGCCTCCAAGGCCTCCAAGGTGATACAATGATTTTCCAAGGCTGCATAGAAATAGGGGTGAAGTGCCTCCGAAATAGTAGGTGCGTACTGTTGTATTTGTGTTCTTTTAGCAGTGTATAGATCAAAACTTGGATCCTTAGTCTGTACTTGTGCGATCGCTTTTTCAGCATTGGCTCGAACACTTCCTAATACACCCGTGGTGTTTTTTCCAATCCCCGAAACTCCTACCACCAATCCCTCCAACTGAGTCCCAATACGTTCGAAGCTGTCTTCTTCTCTTGTGTTTAAATACAGAACATCGCCAATGGCAATGGTATATTGATCCATTCTACCTCCGGGAGAGTTGTGTTCTTTTACTTCGGCTTCATAGGCAATTTGGGCAATAAATTGTTCGGTAATGGGTCTGTCACATCCAAATGCTTTCAATAAAAAATGTATCCAAGCCACGAGGATGGCAGACGAGCTAGATAGTCCAGCATTGATAGGAATGTCACTTTGTACCGTAATGTTATAGCCTTCAGAAGGAATACAACCATACCTTCTTAATACTTTGATTGCGGCGCCTAAGTGATCTCCAGGTTCTAGGTACTCGAAGGATTCGTTGTTGGCAATAATACGCTCCTTATGGATATCAGGCATAAAGAGGTGTAGGGTGTTCGTATTGTTTTTAGTAGCACTAAGTAATACCCGTTTATTGATGGCACAGGCAATCACGGGTAGTTTCAGGTAATCCTGATGATCGCCAAACAAACAAACACGTCCAGGGGCGGTTATGGTCATATCTTAATAGCGATCTTTAATCCAGTTGTACGGTCTTCGTTTCACCCAATTTCCACGAGTGAAGTCGGGAAAGTCCTGAGCTTCACCACCATTGGCTATAGAAACTTCAGATAGGGGAGTTATAGCGCTCCAAGCTGCAGCATCATAGGCATCCATGGGCGGCGCGATGTTTTGCTTGGCCGATTCTACAAAGGCTTGTAGTACGAAGAAATCCATTCCCCCGTGACCAGAACCTGCGGCATATTCTCCATATTTTTTCCATAATGGGTGATCGTATTTTTCTAACCACGAAGTAGCCTCATCCCAACGATGTGCTTTTTCCACCTGTCCTTCTATATAAATTCGATTCCCATCTACCTCCCAAATTCCTTCACTACCTTGCACTCTAAATCCAAGAGAATAGGGGCGTGGAGAGTTACAATCGTGCGTTACGATAATGGTTTCTCCATTAGCAGTTTCAATCATAGAGGTGATAATGTCTCCTTGCTTAAATTTTAGTTTTGCATTGGGATGATCTTTCCCTCCGTGTTTTACGATGTATTTGTTAAGCCCTACGCCTTTACTCGCCATGGAGCTAATGGACACAAAACGGTTACCTCGATTAATATCACACATTGTTGCAATGGGTCCTATTCCGTGGGTAGGATAAACGTCGGCATTACGAAGTAAAGAGTGTTGGGTACGCCAAGCCGATTCGGAAATACCTTTTTCTCCAAATTCTACACCTTTTCCATAGGCGGTTTTTCCGTCATTGAGTTTTACAAAACGAAGATCGTGTTGGTACCCACAGCGAAAATGTAGTAGTTCTCCAAAGATGTTTTGCTTTACCATATTGAGTACTGCCATAATATCGCGACGGTAATTCACATTTTCTAGGATCATGAGATGCGTACCTGTTTCTTCATGCGTGTTTACCAGGTCCCAACATTCCTCCATGGTATTGGCCGCAGAAACCTCTAGTCCCGCATATTTTCCGGCCTTCATCGCATCTTTTGCCATACGGGTATGCCATAGCCATGGCGTAGAGATAATCACAGCATCCACTTCGGCTAGTTCGAGCAAGTTTCGATAATCATAGGAATCGGTAGCAAATACTTTGGGTTTCTTTTTTCCTGCTTTCGCAATTAGATCTAAGGCAATGGTGTTTCGGCGTGGATCGATGTCACAAATAGCAGTGATATTTACGTCGTCTCTAAGTAGACAATTGTTGAGGTGGTTAGTGCCTCTAAGTCCGACGCCAATGAGTCCAATGTTTAGTGTTTTTAATTGGTTGGAACTCGTATTTCCTAAAGCTACATGCGGTACTAACGAAATTCCCGCACCCGCTAAGGCTGTTTGTTTTACAAAATCTCTTCTTGAACCCATAGGTATTGTATTGATTGGTTTTGATAAATGTAAAATATTTTGACGGGGTTTGGTAATTTCCGTAGTAAATAAAATAATGTCGCCCAATTACTCGTTCTCTGTAAGTTCTCTGCAGCTACTACGACCTAGAATGGAACTAACAAAAACACTATCTATGAAGTCTTTCTGGATTTTTGAAGATGTCAACCTTTTCAGTATGCTGTGTCCTCACAAGTTTAAAGCGTACAAAAGCACGCATGAATTTAATGCGTATGGGAAGGAAGACTATATTTATTTTGAAGAAGATAGTGCCAATAAGGTATATCTTATAGAAAAAGGTAAGGTTAAATTAGGTCATTATACAGAGGAAGGTGAAGAAGTAGTTAAGGCCATTTTGTCCAAAGGCGAGCTCTTTGGTGAAAAGGCGATCTTAGGAGATGACAAGCGCGATGAATTTGCGCAGTCTATGGATAAGACAACTTCAATTTGCCCTGTCGATGTTGATACCATGCATGATCTTATGCGTGATAACCGAACTTTTAGTTTCCGAATTTACAAACTCATTGGTTTTAGAATCAAAAAACTAGAGCGCCGTTTGGAACTCATTATGTTTAAAGACGCCGAAACCCGTGTAGAAGAGTTTTTGAAGGAACTGGCAACCGATTATGGCTATTGTTGTCCTAATACTGGAGATACGGTGATCAAACACCCATATACCCAAAAGGACATCGCTAGACTGATTGGTACTACTAGGCCAACTTTTAATGCGATAATGAACCGCTTTAAAGAAGCCAATAGGATCGATTTTAGTCGGAACGAAATACGACTAAAGTTTTCTGCCTAATGTCAGCTAGCTGACATTTTAGGTCGTTCGCGAAGTTTA
>JAHZIZ010000448.1 GCA_022601215.1 Bacteroidota bacterium | reverse complement strand
TGGATCAAGTTCCAATACTTTTTTATAAAATTCCTTTGCCTTATCAAAATCATTTCCTTGGGTACTAGCTACACCAAAGTTATAGTATAAATTTGGGTCGTTTGGGCTTTCTTTGATAAGTAAATCCATTATTTTATTGTACTTATCCTTGGCGCCTAATTGGCGGTATAAGTGGAAAACTTGATTGAGAAGTGCTTTGTCATTGGGGGATTTTGCTAATGCTCTATCTATCACCAATACTGCAGCATTTGGGCGGTTAAGTTGAATAGAGGTGGCCGTTATACCTCTTAATAACTCCGATGTCTTTGAACGGGATCTAACAACTTGTGGTTTTTTGTGAGTCCCTTGTTGTACAGCTGTGTTTCTTGCATAAGCAGATGGAAATGCTTCCTTCTTTTTTGTTTGAACATTAGTCGCAACATGACGAACTTGGGCATCAGTGTAGCCCATCACGTAAAGTCTGTTATAAGCAGAAAAGGCTTCCTCATACTCTTTGGCCATTAGGTGACTTTTTGCAGCTTTATATAAATGTACAGTATCTTGAGTTGATTGATACGCTACATTGTACAGGGTTGCGGCAGATGAGAAGTTTTCCTTTCTAAATTCACCTGCAGCGGTTCGGGCTGACATGTTTTGAAGTTTAGAATTGATGGCAGCTATTCTACTTTTAAGCGTTGTACTCAACGTATAACTACCTGCCTTTTCTAAAGAATTGGAAATTGATTCCAATCTTTCCATGTCCATGTCATTGTTGGCAAGCTTCATTTCTGCTTCTACCACGTAGTAATGAGCTCGAGTAGGGCCATCAGCGGCTGCAAAAATTTGTTTGGCCTGTTCTAGATACGAAAATGCATCCGAAAGTCTGCCGGCATTGACAGCTTGCTCGGCTTTCTTAATCTCTTGTTTTTGTGCCTCAAGTGAGGGGACTGCGATTAGCAATACAGCTAGAAGGGTAATTTTTTTCATTTGGGGGTGTATTTATTAGATTCAGCTATGTATTCATTTTTTAATTTGGATGAATTTGTTAATTAATAAGAGTTCATTTATTGTTAATGAAAACGAGTAAGCTCCAGCAAAATTTATCCTTTTTACTTCCCTCGAAAATGCCACTATTTGCTTAAATTTCAAGCCTTAATAAGAAGTGAAAATAGGAGGTAAGGAAAGCAAGTTAAAAAAAAATTTTAATTTAACATAAGATTTTTCCTACCAATTAATTATGGTTTTAACGTATTTTATCGATATTTAACGCTTTACATCGATGAATATATCGAATTTGGTAAGTAAAATCAACGAGTCAAGTGTTTTCTACCTAGAAAAAAAAAGAGTTGTGAATTGAGAAATACAGAGCATTACAATGACTTTTGTTTACATAAAAAAACAGCAGTTATTGGAAGTTCATTAGTACCAACGTTTTTTGTTCTTTTTTGATCCTGCACCTTTTCTTCCTTTTTTGTGCTTACTACCTTTCTTTTTATGGACTTCAGGTTTGGCATTTTTATCGAGGGGATAAGGATGATCTTCTTGAACAGGAATGGCTCCTTTTATTAGCTTTTGAATTCCAATAATATAATCTTTCTCATCTGCTGAACAGAAAGTGTATGAAACACCTTCATTGCCTGCGCGTCCAGTTCTTCCTATGCGATGCACATAGGTTTCATAAATATTTGGAACATCGAAGTTAATCACATTGTCAAGCTGATCTATATCAATGCCACGAGAAGCGACATCGGTAGCTATTAGAATCCTTACGGCACCATTTTTAAATCGATTGAGAGCGGTCTGGCGTCCACTCTGACTCTTATCTCCGTGCAGGCTATCTACTAAGTATCCATTCTTAGAAAGGGTTTGTTCTAACTTCATTACCCCGTTTTTTGTTCTTCGAAAAATGATAACGGTCCCTTTAACAGTATTGCGCAGGAGATGGAGGCATAACTCTATTTTTTTAGGTTTTGACACATAGTATAATTGCTGTAGCACCTTATCAGCTGCCGAAGATGGAGCCGCTACTTCAATTCTTTCTGGATTATTTAAGATTGATTTTGCCAATTCAACTACTTTGGTTGGCATAGTTGCCGAGAATAGGAGGGTTTGCTTTTCGGCGGGACACAAACGAGCCACTTTCTGGACATCATCAATAAATCCCATGTCCAACATTAAATCTGCCTCGTCTACAACGAAATGTTGTACATACCTTAGATTGATATGTTCCCTTTTATGAAGATCTAGTAAACGTCCTGGCGTGGCAATAACAACATCAACTCCTTTTGTTAATTGATCCACTTGGGGATCCATAGCCGTCCCTCCAAAAATAACACAGGTTCTCAAGTTGGTGTAATTTCCATAGGTTCTAAAACTCTCCTGAATTTGCACTGCCAATTCTCGCGTTGGACTTAAGATAAGAGCTCGCACTTTTTTACCACCTTTAGGAGCGTCTTGCTCAGCCATAAGTAATTGCAATAGAGGCAAAGCGAAAGCGGCAGTTTTACCCGTTCCTGTTTGCGCAGATGCTATGATGTCTTTTCCTGCTAAAACCATGGGAATGGTTTTAGCCTGAATAGGAGTGGCCTCCTTATAGTTGGACTCTGCAATTGCTTTTTGAAGCGGTAGCTCTAGAGGAAGATCTTTAAATAACATAGATATAATAGCTAATATGGATGCAAAGGTAGGTGTCTCTAAATGATTTATAATCGCTTACCTTTGTAAAAAGATTTTTTATGGCACACAAAGCGGGCTTTGTCAATATTATTGGTAACCCTAATGTAGGGAAAAGTACCTTAATGAATGCATTCGTTGGAGAACGACTTTCGATCATTACTAGTAAGGCGCAAACCACACGTCATCGTATTTTAGGTATTGTTAATGGAGACGATTTTCAAGTTATTTTAAGTGATACCCCTGGTATTATTAAACCAGCTTACCAGTTGCAGGAAAGCATGATGGATTTTGTTAAGTCTGCTTTCGAAGATGCTGACGTACTACTATATATTGTAGAATTGGGTGAAAAAGAGTTGAAAGATGACGCTTTTTTCAATAAGATTAAAGGTGCAGATATTCCAGTGTTGCTCTTATTGAATAAAATTGACAAGGGAGATGAAGAAATGTTGACTTCGGCAGTTCAACTATGGCAAGAGAAAGTGCCGAATGCTGAGGTGTTTGCAATTTCTGCGCTAGAAAATTTTGGAGTGTCTCAAGTTTTTCAGCGTATCATTGAATTGTTGCCAGACTCACCCCCTTTTTATCCTAAGGATCAGTTAACAGATAAACCCGAACGTTTTTTTGTAAACGAAAGTATTAGAGAAAAAATCTTGATGCATTATAAAAAAGAGATTCCTTATGCTGTAGAAATAGATACTGAAGAGTTTTTTGAAGATGAAAAAATCATTCGTATTAGATCCGTAATTATGGTGGAACGGGAGACTCAAAAAGGGATTATTATTGGACATAAAGGTTCTGCCTTAAAGAGAGTAGGAATTGAGGCAAGAAAGGATTTAGAGAAATTCTTTGGAAAGCAAATTCATCTGGAGTTGTACGTAAAGGTCAATAAAAACTGGCGAAGTAACGACAGGCAATTACGTCGTTTTGGTTACAATAATTAAGTAGCAAGAGTTTCGAGTAAAAATTCATGTAAGGAGCGCATTTCCTTTTTTCCTGCGTGCTTACCCATTCTTCCTGCGAAATACAATACAAACCAAGCAATGAGTAATAGGAGCATGCCTGTTAATTGCAAGGCAAAAGGTTTGTCCAATGAATAATTGCTGTATGCCCAAACTGCGGACCCAAGAAAAAGGGTACCCACTATGAAATGCAAGAACATAAATAGGGTCCAAACTACAGGTTTTGGTCCAAATAATCCGTGTAAAGTAGCTGTGTTGTTTTCGTTGTCTATAATCTCTAGATCGAGCTGCGGAGACCAAAAGTGTTGTTTTTCTGAGGGTATTTTTATGAAAACATGATCATCCACACGGAGAATGTTAAACCCAGATTGTTCTTGTCCCTTTTTCTCAAAAACTTTTAAAAGGTATTCATTAGATTGGTTTAGTTCCATTTTAAATCGTGGCCGCAACGAGATCG
>JAHZIZ010000447.1 GCA_022601215.1 Bacteroidota bacterium | reverse complement strand
TTTTTCACGATAAATCTGTGAACCTCATAGGAAACGGTGTCGTAATTGATCCCGTTGTATTTGCAAAAGAACTAGAAGGTTTAGAGCAATTTGACATTGACTATAAAGCCAAAATGTTGATTTCGAGAAAAGCGCATCTTATCCTTCCAACGCACAGGTTGTTGGATGCGGCAAGTGAAGCCGCAAAAGGCAAAGCCAAGATTGGATCTACCCTTAAAGGAATTGGCCCCACCTATATGGACAAGACAGGGCGTAACGGGATACGTGTTGGAGATATTGAATTGGACGGTTGGAAAACTAAATATCGCGCCTTAGCTAATAAACACGAGGCCATGATTGACTTCTACAACGTAGATATTCAATACGATCTTGCCGAAATGGAAGCGGAATTTTTTGAGGCCGTAAAGGTATTGAAAACCTTACAATTCATAGACAGCGAAGAGTACTTGCATCAGGCTCTTAAGAGCGGAAAAACCATATTAGCCGAAGGAGCTCAAGGCTCCCTCCTAGACATTGATTTTGGGACCTATCCGTTTGTAACTTCTTCTAACACCACTGCGGCAGGTGCATGTACTGGCTTAGGAATTGCACCGAACCGTATTCAAGAAGTATATGGGATCTTTAAGGCGTACACCACTCGTGTTGGATCTGGTCCATTCCCTACCGAACTTTTCGATACAACAGGAGAGAATATGGCAAAAATAGGGAACGAATTTGGCGCTGTTACTGGACGACCGCGACGTTGTGGTTGGTTAGATCTGGTGGCTTTAAAATACACTTGTGAGGTAAATGGCGTTACCCAACTTATGATGATGAAAGGTGATGTCCTTAGCGGTTTTCCAACATTGAAAGTGTGCACTGCATATAAATATAAAGGAGAAACTATAGAACATTTACCCTTTAATATAGAACCCGAAAATGTAACTCCCGTATATACAGAAATGAAAGGCTGGAAAGAAGATCTTACCAAAATGAGCGATCCTTCTCAATTTCCGCAAGAATTAAATGCCTATATTGATTTCTTGGAGAAAGCATTAGAAATTCCAATAAAAATTGTTTCTGTAGGACCAGACAGAACGCAAACGATCCACAGATAAACTCTTTTGAGACATAACTTGTAATGGCAACTTTAAAAAATTAAGGTTGCCATTTTTTAATATACCCTTAGCAACCTATTTTTGTAAGAAAACGTATCATTGCGTGTTGAAACCATACAATTACATATCTATTTTTCTTGTTTTCTTCGGAATGCAAGTAACAGGACAGGTTAATGTTATCCAGCGAGATACTACTAAAACAACCCAGGTGGCGGTGAAGTCTGGTTATTTTGAAAAGAAACCTGAATTCCCCGACGCCGTTATTTATACAATGGATAATGACGGACAGGTTTTTATCGTCCATGAAGGAGTTGAAATGTGGTGCAACCAGGCGTATGTTTACTTTAAAGATAACTTTGTAAAAGCCTATGGAGATGTGAAAATTCAGCAAGGAGACACCGTCTCGATGGAGAGCAAGTATGCTGAATATAATGGAAACACCTCCTTTGCCTTTGCAAGTGGTGATGTAGTCCTCACCGAACCTAAAACTACATTAAAAACAGACACTTTATATTTTGATCGCGTTAAGCAGCAGGCCTATTACCGAAGTGGTGGTACGGTAAAAGACAGCTCAAGTACTTTAACAAGCAGAATAGGACGTTATTTTGCCGAAACTAAAAAGTACCAATTCCTTTCTAAAGTGACTATTAAGAATCCAGAATATACGGTTACATCACCCCAGCTCGATTTTTATTCCGAAACCGGAGGAGCCTATTTGTATGGGGCGTCTACTATTGAAAGTGAAACTAGTACGGTATATTGTGAACGAGGGTATTACGATACTAGGGCCAATACCGGATATTTCGTAAAGAATTCTCGTATTGATTACGAAAACAGAATTCTATTTGGAGATAGCATCTATTTTGATCGAAATAAAAGTTTTGCCTCAGCTACCAATAACATCAAGGTATTAGACACGGTAAATAAAAGTATCATTCGAGGTCATTATGCCGAAGTGTTTAGAGCCAAAGATTCAGTTTTTATTACCAAACGCGCTGTTGCTGTTACCCTTCAAGAGCAAGACTCTGTTTACGTGCACGCAGACACCTTACAAGTCACTGGGAAGCCAGAAAATCGAATCATAAAAGGATTTTATCGTGCCAGAATGTTCAAAAAGGGATTAGCAGGAGAACAGCCTACCAGTGGGAAATGTGACTCCATTTACCTCGATCAAAAAGCCGGTATCACTAAACTCATAAGGGAACCCATTCTCTGGAGTGGAGAAAACCAAATGACTGGCGACACTATTCATATTTTAAATAATAAAGTCACGGAAGAATTGGACACTTTAAAAGTATTCAACAATGCCTTTTTGGTTCAAAAAGATACCATGGAAGTCAATGGCTATAATCAAGTAAAGGGAGAACGCCTTATTGGCTTATTCACCAACAATCAATTGGACACGGTGAACATTATTAAGAATACAGAAGTCATATACTACTTCCGAAATGATAAAAACGAATTGGTAGGAATAGACAATACACTTTCTAGTTCTATTCAATTATACCTAGAAGAACAAAAAATTATAGGCATGCGTTTTTTAAAGAAGGTAACGGGGAAAGTATACCCTCCTGAAAAACTTCCAGAAAATGCTAGAAAATTAACTGGTTTTATCTGGCGGGGGGAAGAGCGACTCCTTGAAAAGAATGATCTATTTGCAGGTAAATTTAAACCCGCGTTACCAAAAATCAAGGGGATTCCACTACCTAAAGACGAGGGGGAATTCTTTGAAGAAATCGAAGACCAAGAAGATTTGGAAATTCCGGAATATTCAAAACTTCGCCCTCAAGATGTTCAAAATAGGGAAGATGACCCAAAATTTAGGACAAAAGAGCGTGATTCAATTCAGAAAAGAGAAGAGAAAAAAGAGAATTAGGCTACCTTTATCTCCGGGGCTACTCCTTCTTTATGAAAAAAGAATTCCTGACATATCAAGCGCAAACTACACCACACCCTTTGGGTATGGAAATCTCACATGCCAAAGGATCATTTATTTATGATACAGAAGGAAAAGCTCATTTGGATTTTGTGGCTAGTGTTTCAGCTTGTAGTTTAGGTCATGGCCATACCCGTGTAATACGAGCTGTTAAAGATCAATTAGACAAATATGCACATGTCATGGTGTACGGTGAGTATGCTCAAGCCCCGGCAGTAGAACTATGCAAACTACTCGCCTCTCACCTACCCACTCCATTAAACACTACCTATCTAGTTAATAGTGGGACTGAAGCCATAGAAGGAGCGCTCAAACTTGCCAGACGTGCAACGAATAGAAGCGAGATACTATACGCAAACCACGCCTATCACGGAAATACTATGGGGGCTTTAAGTGTCATGGGATTTGAGGAAAGAAAGATACCTTTTGGACCACTTATTCCAGACTGCCACAGCATTCGATTTAATAGCGAAATCGATCTCCAAAAAATTACTGAAACAACGGCTGCAGTTATACTAGAAACCATACAAGGAGGCGCAGGTTTTATTCTACCAAAAGATGGGTATTTACGGAAAGTAAAAGCTAGATGTGAAGAAGTGGGAACCCTGCTAATTTTAGACGAAATCCAACCTGGATTTGGACGAACAGGTACACTTTTTGGGTTTCAACATTATAGCATTATACCAGATATTGTAGTCATGGGAAAAGGCATGGGAGGAGGGTTGCCAATCGGAGCCTTTACTGCTTCACATGAATTAATGAATTTACTTTCAGACAATCCAAAGCTTGGACATATAACTACTTTTGGAGGGAATCCGGTAATTGCATCGGCAGCATTGGCTACACTCCAAGAAATTACAGAAACCGATCTCATCGCACAGACACTAGTCAAAGAACAACTCATCAGGAAAGAACTTAAGCATCCGTTAATAAAGGAAATCAGAGGAAAAGGGTTAATGCTCGCTGTTATGGTAAATACCGCAGAAATTGCGTCTGAAATTATTCTAAAATGTAGAGAAGAGCAACTCATTCTATTTTGGCTTCTTTTCGAACCTCGTGCAATTCGTATTACACCACCTTTAACAATTACGGAAACTGAAATAAAGCAGGGTTGTACTATTTTACTGAATGTTCTCGACTCCATAACCGCTTCATAAAAGCTTCCCATATTTTTATCCCTCTAGTTTAGACCTTACTCAAAATATAAATCTCCTTTCGGCACACTGTACTTTTAACCAGTTGACAAGCTTAGATGCTAGAAATGGAAATAATCACAATATGACAGGCTTGGAATCTCATGATAACTTTGATCTTTTCTGCATTGAAGTAGATGATGTCGTTTTCGCCAACAACCAAAGTTGTGGCAGTACACAATGGTGCAAAGACGGTTGGGTAAGCTATAGCGAAGCATGTCCATAAAACACAGCCCTAATGCATTCAGAAACAGAATTAACTCAAAGATGTGCCATTCTGACGGATACCTTGAGGAAAAGCTAATGTACAGAAGGGAATCGTAACCTACTGTTTTTAAAGCTAATAACACCCAAAACCCCTGTTAATAAGCTTGTTAACAAGAAAAAGGGCATGACTCTTGAATACTATGATACATTAGTATCTTTAATTTGAAGAAACAGTTAACACGCTTTGTATGCAATTAAGCCCGAACGAGCACAACAACTTTTCCCTTTCCCGATTTGAATCCATGTTAAAGACTAATGATGTGTACTTTTTCGACTCCGAAGAGTTTGAAGAGATCATTCAGCATTATTTGGAAAACGGGAAAATAGCACTAGCCAAAAAAGCGACGAAGCTTGGTTTAGAGCAACATCCTACATCCACCAATTTGAAGTTATTTCAAGTGGAGATGTATATCTTCGAAAACGAATTAGATACCGCGGAAGTGCTATTAGATGAATTGTATCAATTGGAAAAATCCAATGAAGAAATATACATTCAAAAAGCAAATATTTATTCAAGAAGAGATCAACATAAAAAAGCAATTTCGCTCTTAGAAAGGGCCTTGGAAATCACTGCAGACGAAAGTGATGTATTATCATTACTTGGAATGGAATACTTATTCTTAGAAGACTTCGAAAATTCTAAATACTATTTTATGAAGTGTTTGGAATTTGATGAACAAGACTTCTCTGCGTTATACAACATCATTTATTGTTTTGATTATTTAGAACAACATGAAGCTGCCATTGACTATCTAAACGATTTCCTAAATAAAAATCCCTACTGTGAAGTTGCT
>JAHZIZ010000446.1 GCA_022601215.1 Bacteroidota bacterium | reverse complement strand
TGGATCAAAATTATAACTAGCGGTGATGGTATTTTCCAGACTTTTAATATCTCGTTGTCCCATAAATACATCTGAGTCCGTATTATCTATATATCCAAATAAATCATTCCGAAGAGAAAAATCGGTAGATAGGATCACCAATAACTTATCAGAAAAACGATATCGAGGTGATACATCTACAAAGTATTGTGTCTGCGGTCCGTTAAATGCTTGGCGATGACCAACACCAAGGTCATATGCAAATTTCTTTCTATAGTCTGAAGAGCACCAAATACGCCCCCCTAAATTCTCAGGAAAGGTCACAAAATAACCGTCTACTCTAGGTTCAAAATAGTCATCATTTTTTGAATTGTATCCTAAAAAACCTCCAAATGCAAAGCGTTCTTTGGTGACAAAAAAGAAATTAGTGTTAATGTTGTTTCCGGTCTGTACATCGGGTTGGTATAAGCGCCTGTGGCGCACTGTAATGCCTATTCGATAGGTGTTGAAAGTTTTGGTAGGTTCAAAAATCTCATAGGAAGCCCCTGCCACAAAATTATTAAAATTGTTTCTAAAATTAAGCCCTAAATCGTTAATATCCAATGTGGTGTTAGCAAAGTCATGCCCAACTCTATATCTAAAATTTCCTTTTATTTTAAAAATGTCTAATTCTGATTGAAAACCGCTTTCCCATCCGTTTTCTCTGTGAACATTACTCACAATTGCCCTTCCTGACGTTCTAAAATTATTTCCTTTGTCCGCTACGTCAAATACGAAAGCGGAGGTGTTAGCGTCTCTAAAGTGTCCATTTCGGGTCACGTTAGTGTTGATGAGCGATACCGAGGAATTTCCACCAAACTGTTGATCAATGACAAAAATATTGTAATTGGACAAGGGTTCTACTAGCACATCTCGGGTATTTCCAGTAATAGTGTCTTTTACTGTAGCATATGTTTTTTCGGTGATAGCATTAAAAAAACCAACACCTAATTTATCCTTAGTTCTTCCTGAAATTTTAAGTGCATTGAGCAGGTTTACTTTTGATGGAGATTCGTACAATTCTTCGTGTTCATTTAGTTCATCAACCTCTCCACTTGGCGCCCCTCCAACCCGACGGGAAAAGAAAATACGTCCTTTGTTGAAAAGATCAATTCCTTCTGTGAAAAATTGACGCTGTTCATCGAAGGTTTGTTCAAACGGCCCTAGATTAAGGCGGACTTCGTCGAAGGCGGCTTGGCCAAAATCTGGTATCAATGTCGCATCTAAGGTAAAGCTATCGCTTAGGCCGTATTTAATATCCATACCCGCGGTGAAATCTGTTTCAGTTTCTCCATCAAAATTGGCTACAACACCTTGTGCGAAGGGGAATAAGGTCAAGCGAACTGGCGGATTTATATTGCGAATCCCCACGATATTGCCAGAGTATTGAGCCTCGTTTCCTTGACTATTATCGATAAAATTCCAGCTATGCGTTTCATTAATACTGTTAATACGACGTAAAAAGTTGACTCCCCAGTCCTGAACGTCCACTTCTGGAAAACGTAGCGCATTGTACGGAATTCGAAACTCTGCATACCAGCCCTTGTCATCCTTAGATACTCTTGCTTCAAATACGACATTGTAATTAAAATCAAAATCATTCTGACTAGCACGAGCATCTCCAATCGTTCCTGCACTAGTTACAAAAAAATGTGTTTCGTTAATTCCATCGTTGTAGGTGTTGAGAGCGATGGAAATATGGTCAGCTTGTACAAAAACGTCGTCTCTTTGAGAAAACTGACTTTGGATATTTTTTGAATCTGGGTCTAGCATACTAGCAGCTAAGTAAATAGCCTTGTCATCATACGCCATTTTTATTTCGGTGCGATAGTCTGGATTTACCGTGCGCTCATTTCCAGGGTTGTACATAGCGAAATCGCTATGCGGTGTAAGGTTTTGCCAAACACTTTCGTCAAGTATTCCATCGATTTTGGGAGGAGTGCTTATTCTTACTGCTTCGAGCGTTTTCTTTTCTTGAGCGATGATTGCTAATGGAAGTAATAAAATAATGGGCAACAGTAAGCGGTAATTCATGTGTAATTGAAAGATGAAGGTAGTTGTTAGTTAGCACAAAAATAAGCGACTGTGAAGGGGTGCGGTATTAATGAAAAGTTAAATACTTTTGAGAATGTTAAATCCTCAGCATTTTAACACTAACTTTGGGTAAGACTATGAATAAAATTGAGAAAATTGTTTTTGCAGGCGGCTGTTTTTGGTGTACTGAAGCCGTTTTTCAACGCATTGAAGGAGTCATCGATGTTATTTCTGGATACACTGGAGGCACCATTAAAAACCCAGCATATCGTGAGGTTTGTTCTGGTAGAACAGGACACGCAGAAGGGATTGAGCTAACTTATGACTCTTCCGTTGTTTCTATAGACACTTTGTTGGAAGTATTTTTTGCAACCCATGATCCAACAACTTTGAATCAGCAAGGAAACGATAAAGGGACTCAATATAGAAGCGAAATCTTTTTTACAACAAAGGTGCAAAAGGAGAAAGCGGTTACTTTTATAGCGCTTTTGAATCAAAATAAAGTATTTTCAAACCCAATAGTGACCAAGGTGACTCCATTAGAAGTTTTCTATAAAGCAGGAGAGGATCATCAGAACTATTACAATGAGAATTCCGAACAGGCGTATTGTAGTTTTATTATTACGCCTAAAGTGGATAAAATAAAAAAATATTATTCAGACATATTAAAAAAATAACACATGGGATCATATAGTTCTTTTGAAGAATACCAAGAAGACGTTACTGATGACCTGAAAGGGAATTATTCCAACATATTAAAAGGAATAGGTGAGGACGTAGATCGTGAAGGGATTGTGAAAACTCCAGAACGGGCGGCCAAGGCCATTCAGTTTTTAACGTCGGGACATTGTCAAGATCCTGCTGAAATCCTTAAAGGCGCCATGTTTGCAGAAGATTATAATGATATGGTAATTGTGAAGGATATTGAACTCTATTCGCTATGTGAGCATCATATTCTACCATTTTTCGGAAAGGCACATATTGCCTACATTCCAAATGGACATATTGTGGGGCTTAGCAAGATTCCGAGAGTGGTGGATGTGTTTTCTCGAAGACTACAAGTGCAAGAGCGTCTTACGCATGATATTTTGGAGTGTATTAATGATACTTTAAAACCAAAGGGAGTAGCAGTGGTCGTTGAGGCTAGTCATATGTGTATGATGATGAGAGGAGTTCAGAAACAGAATAGTGTAACGACGACTTCTGGTTTTAGAGGGCAGTTTGAACAGTTGGAAACTCGAAATGAGTTTTTAAAACTAATAAGTACGGATCTCTCATAATTTTTGGCAAGCTTCTTGCGTTAAAGTAGGTATATTATTAAACACAACACACAACTTCTACTTATGAAAAACGAAAAATTTAAAATACTAAGAAATAGCATCATTTTTGACCTTTTGGGTATGGCGACGTCATTTATTCCAGGGATTGGGGCGTTCTTAGATATTTTATGGGCGCCTTATGCAGCAAAGAAAATGCAAGAGATGTACAAAGGGAATACGGGTAAAATCGCTTCTTGGATTGTATTTATTGAAGAAATATTACCTATGACTGACTTTATACCTACATTCACGTTAATGTGGATTTACACCTATGTGTTTGCTCCACAGAAAAGTGATAAAATGCAACCTATAGAAGTTGAAATAAATGAATAAAAAAAGCCCCGTTTTCACGGGGCTTTTTTGTTCGTAGTATTTATTGAATTTCAAGATCGAAAGTAACAGATACGTCGGTTTCTCCACCTGCATCAGATAAGGTTCCATCATTAGGTTTCATTGGCTCATGACGCAAGGTTACATTTAAAGTTCCACTGCTGGCGTTAGAGGCTACAGTAGTAAATGTTACTCCTAATGGGTTTCCTTGACTATCGGTATCATTATAATTGAATGCGGCATCTAATCCCCCTCCGGTGATATAAAATACTTGATGCTCGTCTGCTTCTTCCACTACTTCAGTCGTAATGTTTTCGGCTGGAGATTCAGTTTCATTTAAAAATTGAACAGTACCGTTGTAAGTTTCCCCTGCTGTTAGGTTA
>JAHZIZ010000445.1 GCA_022601215.1 Bacteroidota bacterium | reverse complement strand
GCTTCTACCTTTCCTACCAGATCGGCACCAACATCAGCAGCCTTTGTGTATATACCACCTCCTACGCGTGCGAACAAAGCAATACTTTCGGCCCCAAGAGAAAAACCAGCTAGCGCTTCCAGCACCATAGTCATATTATCATAGAAATTCCCTTCATTGCCCATAAATTGTCCAACGAAGAATAAGAATATTAAACTCAATCCCAATACTGCCAAACCAGCAACACCAAGTCCCATTACGGTACCACCACCAAAAGAAACCTTTAAGGCTTGTGGCAAACTAGTCTTAGAGGCTTCTGCTGTTCTTGCATTGGCCTCGGTTGCGATTCGCATCCCAATATTTCCTGCCAGAGCCGAAAAGACAGCTCCAATAATAAAAGCAGGAACAATCATCCAGCTTGTAGATTCTACCATACTTGAAACGACATATAGTAATACAGAAGCGATTACAGCAAAAATTAACAATAATCTATACTCGGCATTCAAAAAGGCTAGGGCACCTTCCTTAATACTTTTAGATATAGACTGCATTCTTTCACTTCCCGCAGCTTGTTTTTTAACCCAGCTCATCTTTACCAGCATAAACAGCAAGCCTAGTACTGAAAGTGCGATAGGTACGTAAATAATGTTTTGTTCCATTATAAATTATTTAGTTAGTATTTGTTTTTTTAGTTTAAGCGTCGGCTAAAGTATGAAAATAGCGGTAAACAAAAAAGCAATAACCGCTAGGTTATTGCTTTTCAAATTCTTACGAATAGAAGTATTTATCGAATACTTACATCCTTTACAGGAACATTACTCGCTCTAAAACGATCCACGCATTTAGCGACAATATCTCTAGCCTCATGTACATCACCCCAGCCACCAACGTCTACTTTCTTCTCCTCTAGATCTTTGTATACTTGAAAGAAGTGCTCGATCTCCTTGATAAGGTGAGGATTTAATTCATTAAGGTCTTTTACATTATTCGCAATAGGATCACTCACAGGCACACAAATCACTTTCTCATCGGGACCTTTTTCATCGGCCATATGAAACACTCCAATAGGCTTCACTTCAATCACACAACCAGGAAAGGTAGGCTCTGTAACCAGCACTAATACATCCAATGGATCTCCATCTAATGCCAAGGTTTCTGGCACAAATCCATAATCTGCCGGATACATCATGGAAGAGAAAATCATGCGATCATAGCGTATTTTTTTCAATTCAAAATCGTATTCGTATTTATTTCTACTTCCTTTCGGAATCTCTATTAATACATCAAAAGTATTTATTTGTTCTGCTGTCATAATCTCTTTGCTTTAATTTCAATAACCATCCTTCTTTTTAAAAGGGGTGCAAAGGTATAGAAAAGAAGAGGAAAAATGCACGGTATTGCACTTTAAATAAAGGTTAAATTAGAACGAAAAACCGAAAGAACCGGTCACTCCAAATTTTCGCGCTTCGGGATTATCAAGATAGTTCCCTCTAAAGTTAAAATCGATTCTAAAAACTCTAAAAATGTTGCCTACTCCAACGCTCCATTCCCAATAAGGAGATCCTGATGGAGCAAGGTTTTCAGGCAGTAAAGGACGATCTGAAATAGATTCAAACGCCGGTCGACCTAAATCGATATTCTCCTGAGATAACTCACCATAAACAGCTCTAAATCCAACTATTTCTCTAAGATTTAATTTCCGAAGAAAGGAATACGAGAAAAAATACGTCCGCCAAAATCATGCTGCATATGAAAAGAAGCATAGCTATCACTCACAAATTCATAGAAATCTAAATTCGCAAAGGTGTTGTAGATGCTAAATAATGTCTGATTTCCAGGTATAGGGTTCAATAAACTTAATGGCACTGGATCAAAAACTTTCCCTACCTCAACTGTAGTGTACAAACGGCCTATTCCTCCCAAATTCCATGGCTGAGTATATAATGCCTGTACCTTCGAGTATTCAAAATCTCCACCTAGCAACCCTTTTATCCCATAGGTATAGCCCAAAAACAAATTCGCATAATCCCCATCATTGATAATCGTTCGCTCCACTCCATACCCAGACGTCTTTCGTTTTGGCGTATAGAAAAATCCTAACTCTACCTCTGGTTGAGATACTTGATTTTGAATCACACCATTTTCATCTATATAATCAATTTTAAAGGTGTTCGTGGCTGACTCCAATGTACGATAAGAGCCGGTAAGTCGGACATTAAAATTCTTAGCTGGTTCAAGCGAGAACCCAATAGTGCTTAAATTAATTCGTGTTAATCGATCATTAGCTCCTACCGAAATCAATGAAGAAGATGCCAAATTTCGGCCTAAAACATCCGTGCTGGACGTAAGACTAGCTCCCGTTTGCTCCACATCTTTTCTATTCCCTCCAAAGACCGTAAGCCTCGATTTTCGATCTAACAACCATTTCCCTGAGATCCCATATTTAAATCGTTCATCTTTGAAACCATATGCCCCAAACACCTCAAGTCGCCATGGATCGTTCTGACTAAAATAGGTTCGACCTCCTAATCGAATACGCATGCCTTCTGCCTCATTAAATCCAAATACCGAAAATACTGGACCAACATCAATATTACCCACTTGATAATACCCGCTAGCCAACGTAGCCCCTATATTATATAATGACTTAAACCGTGGAACCGTTTTTAAGGTATCTAGCATCTGATAAACCCCCTTCTCATCCTTACTTAACTCCTCCATCCTTCGGGAATCCCAAAAGGCATCAGATCTATTGTAAATCTCTTCGCGATATGGATCTACCTGCTCCCCATAAAAGGCTTTGGGCTTTTCCTCATCAAACTTATAATTATCATATAGCGTCGTTCGTTTTCCATAGATTCCTTGTGCCTTTTCCTTCTTCCGCAGTGAAAAATCACTTAAAAAGTAATCGCGAGTAATCAAGAATATGGAATCATTGAGCACATCGAACTCTTGTTCAATATATACTTCTCGTACCCAATTCAAGTTTGCACTTTTTGAGGCTTGTAAATTAATTTCTTTTATAGCCCAGGTGCTGTCATTTACCCAAAAATCTCCTTTAAACGTTAGTTCATTTTTTCGCCTTGGATAATACACGATATTATAGCACCATTTATGATCCCGAAAGGCGCTATCCAACAACACATAATTATATACATCTACACCTGTCTTAGACAGCGGACTCGTAAATGCCTTATCGAAAAATTTTAGATAATTATCATAAACATTGTACTCCTTATATAAGTCTTTTACAAATGCGATAAGAGTTTGATTGTTTTCGAAACCAGAATTTTTGTTCCCTTCTAGAATCTCCTTTTCTTGCTTCATTGCATTATCCCCATAAACTTTGGAAATAGCTTCATTAATAAAGACGGGTAAGTAAGAGTTTCCCGTAATATTAGACGTGTCTATCTGCTCCCACACAAATCCCATTCCTTTAAACAAACGACTTTTTATTAAGGAAGAATCTATGGTATTCAGATCGAATTCCAATTTTTCGTATTTATCGTACTGGTATTGGTTGAATTTTTTCACTCCG
>JAHZIZ010000444.1 GCA_022601215.1 Bacteroidota bacterium | reverse complement strand
GATGATTATAAGCCCAGGAAGTTGATAGTCCGCTCGTAATTAAATAGTCAATATGTGGGTCGTTACCGGTACTTAATTCTTGAGCTTTTTTGTAATAGGCTATGGATAACTCTGGATCTGTTGAGTTGTATAGCGCCCCTTTTTCATAGTATACTTTTTGAATTCCAACAATGTCATTCGCCTTATCAGCTAATGTAAAGGCTTGGTTGTAATAGAATTCTGCTTTGGGGATATTTAAATCTACAAATTGGTTAAATCGTTGGGCTAAGCAAAGCTTTATATAATAAGCAGATTCATATCGCGTGGGAATTATCTGAGCTAAAGAATCCGCTTTTAACGCATAAATTTCTGCTTGAAGTAAGTCCTTTTTCTCCTGAAGTTTAATGAGATAACTGGCGGTATTAAGATAGGCCTCCATAAGTCTACGTTGGTCGTTCTTATTCTCTTCCAGTAGAGATATTTGAACTTTGTAGTAATCAATTGCAGAGTGATAGTCATTAATTAGTCCATAACAATAGCCTAATTTTCCATAACAGTTGGTTTCATATCTTCCTGGTTTTTTCAATAAAATTAATTCTTTATATACTTTAAGGGCTTCTTTTATTTGATCGTTTCTTTCGTAATAGAAGCCCAAGGAAATTGCACTCTTTTGTAGAAGAAATGTGTCAATCTGTTTTTGCGATTTTGTAAATTCCATCGCTAATTTTTCCGTTTCAATTGTCTTGGGGAGGTCATAGTTAAAGAGCCAGTAGGCAAACTGATTATACAGGTAGCCCAAGGAGTCGTTTTGGGCTTTTTTTTCCCGATTCAGAAGAGTTTCAGCTTGGATAATCCTTTCGCTGGGTGCTATAGAATCACGTATAATTTTCTTTAATTCAAGACTGGATTGTCCAAAACATATGGGTGACGAGAAAAGAAGAGTCAATCCAAACCATAATAATGGTAGTTTGAGATGATTCAGCCAGGATATGTTATTTTTATAATCCTCGATAACTATTGTATTTGATTTCAATCACAATTTCCGTTCAATTTAACGAACCTTGGGTCTTCGAAGCTTGTTGTGTTAACTTCTTGGTCCGGTTTCTCTCCACCTAAGGCCCAAATCTCTTAGAATGGGTCTGACGGCTTAATTTCAAACATTTTAAAGAAAAAATCATCATAATTCCGTCTGGGCAAACAAATAATCTCATCCTACGATAAGGTTTGATCCAATACCATATGAAAAAATTCGTCTTGAAGGACGCTAGGGTCATTTGCTAAAAGTACGGGAAATATGAGGAAACAGCCAAGGTTATTGGCGAGGTTCAAGGTCTATTGTAAATTAATTTCTAACTTATTTGTTGTTGAACTAGGGGTTTCTTTTTCATATAACATTATCGCAAGTGAGATCAATATGATGCCAATATGTTTAATTTTTATAGGATGTTTCTTATTTTAAATTGATAGGGATTGTTATCGAAATAGATAACACTTTCAGTGCAATAATTTTGAAAGTGCTATCTAAATGATTTTAAACTTCAGTTTAACTCCGCTCTGTCATTCGAAATCACAGTTGTCACCGTTCTGCTATGGGGTGCTCGACACTGCAAGAAATGTGAGAAGAACTAGATATATGATTCTTATTTTATAATAATATAGTACTGTCGAATGTTATTAGTCGCAATGGGCTCCAGTAAATCTTGGATCGTCGCATATCGTGGTATTCGTCTGTTGGTCTGGATATCCTGGAATGAATTTCCAACAATCTAGGTAAGGATCTGTCGGTTGTAATATACATAAACGCATATCCCCGTACTCAGGATGAGCAGTAAAATATTCATACCGAATACAGTGAATTTGCTCAAGCGTTAAATCGCGATTATAAGTGATTTGTGCAGTAATGTACATATTGGCACCTGGATCGCTAGGATGGAGAATAGGAAAAACGTAGTCTAAATCGCATTGAGAATCACCAGGTCGGCTAAAACTAGCAAAATCGGTGTCCGTGGTTTTTAAGGTTTCAATGTCTTCCTTGTGACAAGATAAAAGGGTTAGTGTCATAATAAGTAGTGATAAAATTTTTGTTTTCATGATGGAAATTTTAGGATTAATAATTCATGTTTCTGGTGTTCTGTTATTGTATTCTTAATTTCTTACCCTTGATTCATGAATTTTTTTCAATTTATAGAATACGGGTACTAAATAAATCTAGACACTTCTTTTTACTTATTTTTGTGATTAGCTTATGAAATTAAACAACTCGAATGACTTGTTGGAGGGCCTTGTAAATGGAGATTCTAAGTCCGTTGCTGTGATATACGAAACTACTCTTTTCAAGGTGAAAAGTTTCGTCCTTAAGAACAATGGCACCGTTCAGGATGCTGAAGAGATATTCCAAGATGCACTTTACCAAATAATAGTCCGAGCCAAGGTAAAAGGACTAGAAATTACTTCTTCCTTGGAGGCTTATGTCTTTACCGTTTGTAAAAATTTATGGTACAAAGAGTTAAATAATAGAAAAAAGAAGGTAAGAAACGAAGGTGTTTTTGAACTCAAGGAAAACGAAAATGCCGATCTAGAAGCTATCTTGTTTCAAGAGCGATGGGACTTATTTGAGGCAATGCTTTTAAAACTGTCTGAAAAGTGCCGTCTTTTGTTAAAAGATTATTTTAATAAAGTAACTTATAGTGAGATAGTGAAAAAGTTTTCCTACGCTTCTGAAAATGCAGCTTTTCAGCGAGTGTTTAAATGTAAAAAACAGTTGGGAAATTTAATCAAAGCAGATGCTCGGTACCAAAACTTAACCTAAATGAAGGACGAACAGTTACTTAATATAGAGCGATATATTTCAAAGGCAATGTCTCATGAAGAACGGGCCTTGTTTGAGCAAGAACTCAAAAGCGACCCCGAATTACATGAAGCCTATGAGTTGTCACTTAAGATTAATGAGCATCTACTTGAAGATTATTCAGATATAGCTATCCCTGACAACGAATTTACTAGAGATTTGAGGAAGGAACTCCGCTCGGAAGAGTCAAAAAAAATAAAGAAAACAATTGCTTCTGTTGGTCAGGAGTATGCCAATAAAGCAACGAAGCCAAGAAGGATTAACTATGGTTGGGTGGCTGGCATTGCAGCAGCTTTTATTATTGGGATTGGATTGACGTTTTTTACTGGTAATGATACCAATAATTTGTATGAGGACTATTATAG
>JAHZIZ010000443.1 GCA_022601215.1 Bacteroidota bacterium | reverse complement strand
GTTCCTGATAGCTATCAAGTCTGTTGGAACATGCAATTTTATTACAAGCAACTATGGCAATACTCTCCTTCAAATAAGACGCATAACTCGCCGCGACCGAAGCATTAGCTGTGATGTCGATAAAAACACTATTTCGAAGGTTCATTTCTCTCACCTGAGAAAACCAAAGGTCGTCTGTTTTATGCATTCCAGTTGACAAACTTTCTTTCCAGTTTTCTAAATCAATCCCATCTTCATCAAATTGCATCTTTTTGGAATTACTTATACCTACCACTTTTAGATGTAGAAATAGATGATCATGTAAATAGGATTGCTGTCGCTTAATTTGCTCCAATAAGCGACACCCAACATTCCCAACACCTACAATGAACAAATTAAGGGTCTTTACTTGTCGTTCGAAAAAGCGATAATGCAAGGTGTTGAGTGCTTTTTTCACATCGACACTCTTAATGACTGCCGAAATGTTTCGTTCACTCGCCCCTTGGGCTATGGCTCGAATATTTACATTATTCTCCCCCAAAACGCTAAACATTTTACCACTAACACCTTGATGATTTTTCATTCCATCTCCAATGACTGCAATTATTGACAACTCCGTTTCCACTAAGACAGGATTTATAGTTCCTAATGAAATTTCATAGGCAAAAGCATCATTAACTACATGCCTTGCCATTGCTACATCTCGTTCATTAATGGCTACACATATAGAATGCTCTGAAGAAGCTTGTGTTATTAAAATGACATTCACTCCTACAGATGAAAGGGCTTCAAACAATCGTTTAGAAATGCCCGGAACTCCAACCATTCCGTTTCCTTCTAATGTAAATAAAGCTACGTCGGCCAAATGACTTATTCCTTTTACAGGACCGTTCTTCGCTATTACATTATTATGAATATAAGTGCCTTTAGAGTCCGGAGAGAAGGTGTTCTTTATTACCATGGGGATGTTCATTTCCAGTATAGGACGAATCGTTGGTGGATATAAAACTTTTGCCCCAAAATGAGATAGTTCCATAGCTTCCGCATAAGAAATTTCTTCAATGGGATAGGCCTGTCTTACCAACTTAGGGTTTGCTGTAAACATTCCACTTACGTCCGTCCAAATCTCCAGAATATCAGCCTCCAATGCGGCTGCCACAATGGAAGCAGTATAGTCCGACCCACCCCTACCTAAGGTTGTACTTTCACCGGAAAGGCTACGAGCGACAAATCCAGGCAAAATGGTAACCAAAGTACTTTGTTTACTAAAATGACGCACTATATTTTCATGAGTCACATCAGGAACTAATTGCGCCTTAGTGAACTGTGCATTTGTAACGATAAGTTCTCTACTATCCACGCGTGCAACAGATTTCATTTCTTTTTTAGCTGCCTCCGAAATAATGAAAGAAGAAAGCAATTCACCATAGCTCAATACTTTATCCCGCGTTTTCACAGAAAATTCATTGATTAAAAATATTCCTTCTATAAGATTCTTCACCTCGTCTAACATTTTTTCCAATATTTCAAGAGCTTCAGAAGTAAGAGCAAGGTCATTAGCTGCCTTATAATGTCTATTTTTAAGGTCTTTTAAAACGACCCGATACGCATGGTCTTTTTTGTTGGCTAACTCTCCAACTTTCAACAATTGGTCAGTCACTCCACCAAAAGCTGAAACCACAGCCACAATGTGACTATTCTTTGATTGCTTTTTTAAAATGGAAATCACCTTTTTTATGTTCTCGCTATGGGCTACCGACGTTCCCCCAAACTTTACTACTCTTACCATGTACTTCTAATTCAATTCTTAATTACTTCAGATTAATGCATAAAAAAAGCCTCCCAAATAGGAAGGCTTATTATAAGTTATATATACAACAATACCTCCCCGCTAGCCTTTAGGGCCAGTAGTGGTAATGGTACATGTTGAAACTGTTCTCATTGAGTAACAAATGTTATCAATATCTTTTTAAAAAACAAATGTTTCCATTGCTTTTTAAACCAAAAATTGAAATAATTCTGGCTTGTTATTTAAATAATCACCAAAAAAACTACGATTCTTCATTCTAGCGACCAACGGTTCTAAATCTTCAGGTGATTTCAGTTCTAATCCAACCACGGCAGCACCATTTTCTCTGTTAGTTTTTTTGGTGTATTCAAAATGAGTGATATCATCATTGGGACCTACAACCTCCGTTAGAAATTCACGTAATGCCCCCACACGTTGTGGAAATTTAACAATAAAATAATGCTTGATTTGCCCATACAATAATGCCCTTTCTTTAATCTCAGCTGTACGGGTAATATCATTATTGCTCCCACTTACAACACAAGCAACTGCTTTACCTTTTATCATATCTGCATACAAATCTAAGGCAGCAATACTCAGCGCACCAGCTGGTTCCACAATAATAGCGTCTTTGTTATATAGTGCTAGCATTGTTTCGCAAATTTTACCTTCAGGAACAGTGATAACACTATCCAGTGTTTCTCTACAAATAGTATAATTTAGGTCACCTACTCGCTTTACGGCAGCGCCGTCCACAAACTTCTCTATCTGCTTCAAAGAAGTGTTTTCTCCTAAAGCCAACGAGACCTTCATTGATGGCGCCCCTTCAGGTTCCACCCCAATAATCTTAGTTTTTGGCGAAAGATATTTAAAGACACTGCTTAAACCTGCAGACAACCCACCTCCACCTATCGGCACAAATACGTAATCCAATGGGGTAAGAGTTTGTTCTAATATTTCTAACCCAACGGTAGCTTGTCCTTCAATAATTTTTTCATCATCAAAAGGTGGAATAAATGCTTTACCACTAGCTTTACTATCAAGCTTTGCCAGTGTCTGAGCATCATCAAAAGTGTCCCCTTTCAGTAAAACAGTTACAAAAGACTCTCCAAAAAGTTGTACCTGTTCGATTTTTTGATCAGGTGTAGTTGTTGGCATGTATATAGTCCCTTTTATCTTTAATAGTTTACATGATAGGGCAACTCCTTGAGCATGATTTCCAGCAGAGGCACAAACAACCCCATGCGCTCTTTCCTCTGGCGCAAGTCCGACCATTTTATAATAAGCACCTCTAATTTTATAGGAACGTACATTTTGTAAATCTTCCCTTTTAAAAAAAACTTCGCACTGGAGCATTTTAGAAAACCTGGCATTTCTACTAAATGGAGTTTTAATAGCAATTCCATCCAGACGAGCGGCAGCATCTCTTACCTTCTCTAAACTTGGAAAATATGTGGTCTTGATTTCCATTTATACAAGCTCTAGTTCCCTAACTGTCTGTTGGTTGATCTTTTTCATTGATGTCATGGCACTTCTAAGTCTTTTTCCAATTTTTTCAATAGAATGATTGGATATCCTATCATTTAAATTAGTGAGTTCAACATTATCTACATGAGAATTTGGAAAGAATTCACCAATATCTGAAGGTTGAACAGTTTTCATAAAGTCAACTAATAATGGCTTCGCTGCATGGTCAAACAAATAGCATCCATACTCCGCTGTATCCGAAATAATACTATTCATTTCAAACAATTTCTTTCTTGCTACGGTGTTGGCTATTAATGGTAACTCGTGCAACGATTCATAATAGGCAGAATCCTCAACAATCCCAGAAGCCACCATGGTATCGAAAGCCAACTCTACGCCAGCCTTCACAAAAGCGACCATTAGCACTCCATGATCAAAATAAGTTTGTTCATCGATGTGTTCTAATGCAGGTGTTGTCTTTTCAAAAGCCGTTTCACCAGTCAAGGCTCTCCATCCTAACAATTTTTCATCATCGTTTTGCCAATCCCTCATCATTTCTTTACTAAAATCACCACTCATTATATCGTCCATATGCTTTTCAAATAATGGTTTGAGAATTTCTTTTATTTCTTCCGAAAGCATATAAGCCCTCATCTTTGCAGCATTAGACAAACGGTTCATCATATTAGTAACACCGCCATGCTTCAATGCTTCGGTGATGGTTTCCCAACCATATTGAATCAATTTTGAGGCATAGTTAGGGTTCACGCCATGATCGATCATGGTATCAAAACATAAAATAGATCCTGTTTGTAATACTCCACATAAAATGGTTTGTTCACCCATTAAATCACTTTTTACTTCCGCAACAAACGATGAAGCCAAAACCCCAGCTTTGTGACCACCAGTTGCAAAGGCGTATGCTTTTGCCTGCTCCCACCCCTTTGCTTCTGAGTCATTTTGAGGATGCACAGCGATTAAAGTCGGTACTCCAAAACCACGCTTGTACTCTTCTCTTACCTCAGAGCCAGGGCATTTAGGGGCCACCATAATTACCGTTATATCTGGCCGTATTTGCATGCCTTCTTCCACAATGTTAAACCCATGAGAATAGGAAAGCGTCGCTCCTTTTTTCATTAAAGGCATAATAGCATTCACCACATTACTATGCTGTTTATCTGGTGTGAGGTTGCATACCAAATCTGCGCTGGGAATTAATTCTTGATAAGTTCCTACGCTAAATCCATTTTCGGTAGCATTTATAAAAGACGTACGTTGCTCAGTTATTGCCTCATTTCTTAAGGCATATGAGACATCTAGACCTGAGTCTCGCATATTTAACCCTTGATTTAATCCTTGGGCTCCACATCCCACAATGACTATTTTTTTATTTTGAAGAGATTTAATTCCTTCAGAGAACTCCGATGCTTCCATAAATCGACATTTCCCTAATTGATTCAGTTTTTCTCTAAGCGATAAGCCGTTAAAATAATTTTCCATAATTGATTGTATTAGGCGGTCACCGCCTTTAATAAGTTTGATATTTTTAATTCGTCTTTAGTTACAGCAATTCGCCCAGAATGAACAAATTGCATAATTCCAAATGGTTTTAACTCTCGATAAAGCAATTCTATTTCGCTTTTTCTGCCAGATTTTTCTAACACAAAAAAATTTCGGTTGACAGTGATAATACGCGCTGCACTTTCTTTGATGATATTTTGTATTTGTAGATCCTCAAACAACAAATCACTCTTGACTTTAAGCAGACAAGATTCCTGATAAATGGTCTCTTCATCCGTGTGATAATAAGCCTTAATGACCTCCACTTGTTTTTCTATCTGTCCAATTATTTTTCTTATTTGCTCTTCTGAGATAGCGACAACCACGGACCATCGAGAGACACCCTCAATTTCAGAAATTGAAGTATTAATGCTTTCCACATTAATTTTTCTACGTTGAAAAATGGCCGAAATACGGTTTAACAACCCAACATTGTTTTCGGTATAAATTGATACGGTATATAATTTTGTTTTCATCATTATGCATTATTAATGGAACTTCATTCTATTTAAGTCTTATATCTGAAACACTTGCTCCTGTGGGGATCATAGGAAACACATTTCCTTCTTTTTTCACACACACTTCTAAAAAATAAGCCCCTTGATATTCCATCATTTCTTTTACTGAATCCGCCAGCTCAGATCTTTCTGTTACTCGTTTAGCAGCTATGTGATAACCTTTAGCAATGGTTACGAAATCTGGATTTGTCATTTCAGTTGACGCATAGCGTTTATCAAAAAATAATTGTTGCCATTGCCTAACCATTCCCAGAAACTCGTTATTAAGAACAACAATTTTAACAGGGAGTTTTTGCTGAAATACGGTGCCCAATTCTTGAATTGTCATTTGATACCCCCCATCGCCTATAATGGCAATTACATCTCTATCCATCGCAGCCATTTTAGCTCCAATAGCTGCCGGCAAGGCAAACCCCATGGTTCCGAGTCCTCCAGAAGTAATATTGCTTTTGGTGACATTGAAATTAGCATATCGACATGCGATCATTTGATGCTGCCCTACATCGCTTACTATGGCGGCATTTCCTTTAGTTTGTGTGTTAATTTCCTTTAGCACCTCACCCATGGTTATCCCTTCTTTCTCCGGATGAAGATCACGACAAATAACTTGCTCATACTCTTCGGCATATAATTGTTTAAATTGCTGCACCCATTCAGGATATCCCTTGACTTCAAGTAAAGGAAGAAGCTTTTCCAAACTTTTCTTAGCATCGCCCAATACCGCTACGTCCGTCTTTACATTTTTATCTATTTCTGCAGGGTCAATTTCAAAATGAATAATTTTAGCCTGCTTGGCATAGGTTTCTAAGTTACCCGTAACACGATCATCAAAACGCATTCCAACTGCAATTAACACATCACACTCGTTGGTTAGTTTATTGGGCGCATAATTACCATGCATCCCCACCATTCCAACATTTAACGGATGATCCGTAGGAATCGCCGAAGCACCTAATATGGTCCAAGCACTAGGTATTCCGGCTTTTTCAACAACCTCTTTGAGTTGAGTTTCAGCTTCGCCGAGTAGTACACCTTGTCCCCAAACTAAGAAAGGTTTCTTTGCTTGATTTATAAGAAGTGCGGCTTTTTCTATAGTCTCATAATCCGTATCTGGCACAGGTTTATAACTTCGCACTTTCGTACACTTATCATAGTTAAAATCAAAGGTTTCAAACTGAGCATCTTTCGTTATATCAATTAAAACTGGACCAGGTCTACCAGTATTAGCAATAAAAAACGCCTTTGCCAAAACTTCTGGAATTTCACTTGCCTTAGTTATTTGATGGTTCCATTTGGTAACGGGTGTTGAAATTCCTATAATATCGGTTTCTTGAAAAGCATCGCTCCCTAACAAATGACTACCCACTTGGCCTGTAATACAAACTAAAGGAGTAGAGTCTATTTGAGCGTCTGCAATTCCGGTGATAAGATTTGTCGCTCCAGGCCCCGATGTCGCTATACAAACTCCTACTCTGCCTGATATTCGAGCATAACCTTGAGCCGCATGTATAGCTCCCTGTTCGTGCCGAGTCAATACATGATGTAATGTATTTTGATATTTATACATTTCATCGTAGACCGGCATGATTGCACCGCCAGGATAACCATATAGGATATCCACCCCTTCTTCTAAGAGACAACGTACAATTGCTTCACTTCCAGAAATAGTTTCTGTAAAAACTTCTTCACTTTTTTTTGATAACGTTTGTGTTTCCATATATGAGATTAAAATTCGTCCGTCACACAACCATTGCTAGCTGAAGACACTGTTTTTGCATATTTATAAAGCACTCCTCGCTTACATTTGAGCGCCGGTGCTTTCCATTTTTCTCTTCGTTCCAGAAGGACTTTAGAATCGACCTTTAATTCAATACTATTACTTTCAGAATCTATTGTTATAATATCTCCGTCCTGTACCAATGCAAGGGTTCCTCCTTCTTGAGCTTCAGGTGTAATATGTCCAACTACAAAACCATGTGTGCCACCTGAGAAACGGCCATCCGTTATTAATGCAACATCCTCTCCCAAACCAGCACCTATAATTGCAGCGGTCGGTTTTAGCATCTCTGGCATACCCGGTCCTCCTTTTGGCCCTTCATATCTTATGACAACCACATCCCCTTTGGCTACTTTTCCATCTCGTATTCCAGCATTAGCTTCAAACTCACCTTCAAATACTTTGGCTGTTCCAGAAAAGCGCAGTCCTTCCTTACCCGTTATTTTAGCAACACTTCCTTTGGTTGCCAGATTACCATAAAGCATTTGCAAATGGCCGGACTTCTTTATGGGGTCTTCTATAGGTTTTATAACATCTTGATCTTTGGCCAAATCTGGCACCTCTAATAAGTTTTCAGCTAATTGTTTACCCGTTACTGTTAAGCAATCTCCATGAAGGAGTCCTTTTTTAAGTAAATATTTCATTACCGCTGGAATTCCCCCAACGGCATGAACGTCCTCCATCAAATACTTTCCGCTTGGTTTTAGATCAGCTAAAAATGGTGTAGCATTGCTAATTGCCTGAAAATCTTTAAGTGTAAAATCGATATTCGCAGCACGAGCAATGGCTAAAAAATGCAACACAGCGTTGGTAGACCCTCCTAGAATAGTAACCAACCTTACTGCATTTTCCAGAGATCTTCGTGTAATAATATCGCTTGGCTTAATATCTTTTTCCAAAAGAAGTCGAATCGCTTTTCCTGCCGCCAACGATTCGGTCTGTTTTGCTTTACTCAATGCCGGATTCGAAGAATTATAAGGTAGAGACATCCCTAAAGCCTCAATCGCAGAAGCCATCGTATTCGCGGTATACATACCTCCACAGGCTCCTGCCCCAGGACAAGCTTTTTGTACAACTTGCTGATATTCTTTTTCATCTATGGTACCAGCAACTTTACTTCCCCATGCTTCAAAGGCAGAGACAACATCTAGTTTTTTACCGTTATGACAACCTGAATCAATGGTTCCTCTCGTACTGAGTT
>JAHZIZ010000442.1 GCA_022601215.1 Bacteroidota bacterium | reverse complement strand
TACTGGTTTAGAGTGGAGTATACTGAAGATGAAACCAAAAAAGAATTTACAGGGCACTTTACCCTAAAACGTTAAGCAAAACCCATGATATAAAAAAAGCCTTCCCAATTGGGAAGGCTTTTTTTATTGTAACACGTGATTATACAAAATTAACCAATTCTTCAGCTCTAATTCCGTGGTGCGAAGCATGAGCTACTGTTAACCCATTTTTAATTACAATTAATTGTGGGCTTTGATGTAGCACTTGAAATTTATATCCAACTTCATTAGAAACTTCACGATATGCTAATAAATCAAGAAAATAAAGTTTCATCTCCTTTTCTTGTATATTATAAGTGCCTTCAAAGTTGCGTAGCACCATTCTGCTAATCCCACATCGGGTAGAATGTTTAAAAATAACCACTGGAATAGTCTTAGACTCCTCTATAATCGCATCTAACTGTGCCGTGGTTGTTAATCTATTCCAAACAAGGGTCGGTTCTTGTTCTTTCAATTGATTTCCTTTTGACTTAAATAATTTAAATAATCCCATACTGATTCAATGCAAAGTTACATTATTAGTTCGTGAGTTTAAAAAAACCCTATATATCAGTCATAATGTCCGCTAAAACCTTACAAAAACAGTCAAAGTGTCTCATTTTGAGTATGGCCTAGCTTTTGAAATAGCGTTTACAACAAACTATTAGACTATGAATTTTAATAATTATACCATAAAATCACAAGAGGCCATCCAACAAGCCCAGGAATTGGCTCAAGGCTTTGGTCATCAACAAATTGAAAATGAACACATTCTAAAGGGGATTTTCAATATAGACGAGCACGTTATCCCTTTCCTATTAAAAAAATTAAATGTGAATGTGGATTTGCTAGGACGAGTACTTGATAAAGAACTGGAGAGCTTCCCGAAGGTTTCGGGTGCAGAGTTAATGTTGTCAAGAGAATCTGGCAAAACAGTAAATGAAGCAAGTATTATAGCCAAGAAAATGAAGGATGAGTATGTCTCCATAGAGCATATATTTCTAGCAATTTTTAAATCGAAAAGTACTATCGCTCAAACCTTAAAAGACCAAGGTGTAACTGAAAAAGGCCTGTTAAGTGCTATTACTGAACTCAGAAAAGGGGATTCGGTTACTTCACAAAGTGCCGAGTCCACCTATAACTCTTTGAACAAATACGCAAGAAACCTCAACCAATTAGCAAGTGACGGAAAATTGGATCCTGTTATAGGAAGAGATGAAGAAATAAGACGAATCCTACAAATACTATCACGCCGTACTAAAAATAACCCAATGCTTGTAGGCGAACCTGGTACTGGAAAAACGGCAATAGCCGAAGGTTTGGCCCATCGTATTGTCGATGGAGATATTCCTGAAAATTTAAAAACCAAAGAAATCTACAGCCTTGACATGGGAGCATTAATTGCCGGTGCAAAGTTTAAAGGAGAATTTGAAGAACGTCTTAAAGCGGTAATAAAAGAAGTCACTTCAAGTGACGGAGATATCGTACTTTTTATTGACGAAATACACACCTTGGTTGGTGCTGGAGGAGGTCAAGGAGCAATGGACGCAGCCAATATTCTTAAACCTGCACTGGCTCGTGGAGAGCTAAGAGCCATTGGTGCTACAACCTTGGACGAATATCAAAAGTATTTTGAAAAGGACAAAGCTTTAGAAAGACGATTTCAAAAGGTCTATGTAGATGAACCAGATTCTGAAAGTGCTATTTCTATTTTAAGAGGAATCAAGGAAAAATATGAGACACACCACAAGGTTCGTATTAAAGATGAAGCCATTATTGCCGCGGTTGAATTATCTCAACGCTACATTACTAGTAGATTTTTACCTGATAAGGCTATTGATCTCATGGATGAAGCTGCTTCCAAATTAAGAATGGAGATTAATTCAAAGCCTGAGGATTTAGATGTCTTGGACAGAAGAATAATGCAGTTAGAAATTGAAATTGAGGCTATAAAACGAGAAAAGGACGAGATCAAATTAAAATTACTCCGGAATGATTTGGCCAACCTAAAGGAAGAGCGCAACGAACTAAATGCAAAATGGAAACAGGAGAAAGAAGTGGTAGAAACCATTCAGCAGTACAAAACAGACATCGAAAATTACAAACTAGAAGCGGAACGAGCGGAACGTGACGGAGATTTTGGCACTGTAGCGGAAATACGGTACGGAAAAATCAAAGATACCCAAGAGAAACTCAGTACCATAGAAGCTAATTTGGCGAATAGTGACACCGAGAACTCTCTTATTAAGGAAGAAGTAACACACGAGGATATCGCTGAAATCGTTGCCAAATGGACTGGCATTCCTGTTACAAAAATGCTTCAAACTGATCGAGAAAAGCTGCTCCATTTAGAAGATGAATTACATAAGCGAGTTATTGGACAAGACGAGGCTATTGTGGCTGTGAGTGATGCTATTAGAATTAGTCGAGCAGGGCTTCAAGATGTAAAAAAACCAATAGGAAGCTTCCTGTTTTTGGGAACAACGGGTGTTGGTAAAACTGAATTAGCTAAGGCGCTTGCAGCCTATTTATTCGATGATGAAAATGCCATGACTCGCATAGATATGAGCGAATACCAAGAACGACATAGTGTTAGTCGACTCGTGGGAGCACCTCCTGGGTATGTAGGCTATGACGAAGGCGGGCAATTGACAGAAGCCGTGCGAAGAAAACCTTATTCTGTTGTCCTCCTCGATGAGATTGAAAAAGCGCATCCCGATACTTTCAATATCTTATTACAAGTACTAGATGAAGGTAGGCTTACTGATAACAAAGGACGAGTTGCCGACTTTAAAAACACCATTATCATTATGACTAGCAATATAGGGAGCCATATTATCAATGAAAAACTAGAAGGTATTAAGGATATGGATACTGCAATGGAAGCCGCTAAAATAGAAGTCCTTGGCCTTCTAAAGCAAACGATGCGTCCAGAGTTTCTCAATAGGATTGATGATATCTTATTATTTACGCCATTAGATAAAAACGCAATAACTGAAATTGTAAAACTTCAGTTAAAGAACGTAACAAAAGTACTTTCTAAACAACAAATTACGTTAGATGCTACCGAGGAAGCTATTCTATATTTAGCCGAAAGAGGATTCGATCCCCAGTTTGGAGCGAGACCTGTAAAACGAGTTATTCAGAAAGAAGTACTGAATCAACTATCAAAGGAAATTATTGCTGGTAAAATTACAACGGACAGCATCATTCTCTTGGATAGTTTTGACGAGAAATTAGTCTTTAGAAATCAGTCGGACTTAGTACAGAACAATTAAGGTTATCGAGTGCCTAGCAATAAGCTATTGACATTGTAAAACTCGAGTTTTTGGTTGGTTACCACCCGATTCATTTTTGTTTCGGGTGGTTTTTTTTTATCATTTTTTCAATAAATATGTACTTTCGCTCTATGAAGATAGTTTTAAAATGGTTGTTATCACTTGTAAGCATATGGATACTTATGAGTTGTAATGACACTCCAAAACTTTTTAATGACAGCAGAGTCAACGACTATGCACTTTTCGACATCTCTGGTGATTTTCACAGATTCTCCCATTATAATGATAGTAAAGCGATTGTTATCTATGTGCAAGGCAATGGCTGTCCAATGGTGCGAAATAGCCTAACCGACTTTCACGCTCTTTTTTCCCAATATTCTAGAAAAGGGTTTACTTTTTTTATGTTGAATCCTAATATACAAGACAACATAAAAAATATAACCGATGAAGCTACGGCCTTTGGTTTTAAAGCTCCTGTTCTCATTGACAATGAACAGATCGTTAGTACCGCCTTGGACATTAAAACTACTTCTGAAGTACTTGTTCTTCACCCTACGACGAGAGAAATTCTTTATAGAGGCCCGATCAATAATAAATTAGACTTTGAAGGGCAAAAAGTAGTTGCCACCGAAGCCTATCTAAAGGACGTCCTTGACGCCATTGCTTCTGAACAGGTTATTGTCGACAATTTTAAAGTGACCAAAGGGTGTAAAGTGACGAGACTTTCAGAAATAGATAAGAATGAAGACCTTACTTACGTTAAAGACATTGCTCCTATCCTAACAAAGTACTGCCTGCAATGTCATAGAACAGATGGTATTGCGCCATGGGCTATGACCAATTATGAGACGATCCAAGGTTGGTCTGGAATGATCAAACAAGTGCTATTGAGTAAAAGAATGCCTCCTTGGAAAGCAAATCCAAACATAGGTGAATTTAGCAACAGCTTCGCCCTACCCGATTCCAATGCGAGAAAGCTAATCAGCTGGATAGATCACGGATTAAAAAGAGGAAGGGGTACAGATTCTTTAGCGACCATTATCCAGATCG
>JAHZIZ010000441.1 GCA_022601215.1 Bacteroidota bacterium | reverse complement strand
TTATTGAGAAAGCAAAAAAAATTCACTCAGAGTTAATTTCGGTACTTGGAAAAGAATCGGTAGACCATATTTTTGACAATACCTATAAGGAATTTAAGGCATTCTACGCCGAAATCGGAAACTTCAACCTAGTCAAGGATGTCCTTCCTTTCCAAAAAATAATTCAAGATAATTTCCCAGAAACAAGGCAAAACGAACCTAAAAACCAGCCCACAAAACTTGCAGCCCTATCTCAAAGAGAAATTTTTGAAAACATTCTAGATGGGTTTGTTTTATTTGACGCCAAAGGCACTATAATTGATTGTAATCATCAGGCCATTCGTATTTTTAATACGAAACGCGAGCTTTTACAAACCAAATCAATTTATAATTTTTTACCATCTCATCTGTCACAACTTTTAGAAGATGACATTAACATTAGAGCTTCTATTATCGAAAAGCAGATAATTGGCAATCGAATTGAATCTCAGCTTTCTGGTCATTTAAATCAAGCAAACCATTATGAGATAACTATCACCAATAACTATACAGAAGGAGCAGATACGTACAGTATGTTCTTAAAAGATATCACCTATACAAAAGAAACGCTCAAAACCATAGAGGAGGCCAAAATTAACGCAGAAAGAATAGCAAAAGCTAAATCTACATTTCTCTCTAATATGAGTCATGAAATCCGCACGCCTCTTAATGTAATATTGGGACTTTCTTCTTTAATAAAAAACAATAAAACCATAGACAAGGAGTTACTGACTAAAAACCTTGAAGGCATTGACTTTTCGGCAAAAAACCTATTAGCCATTGTGAATGATATTTTAGATTTTTCTAAAATTGAGGCAGGAAAACTCTCCTTGCAATCCATTGACTTTAATGTTAGGAAGGTCGTAACTAATCTAGCCGAAGGGTTTGAGATTAAATCTATAGAAAAAGGACTACAACTATCATGTCACATTGATGAAAATGTACCCGAAATAGTTATTGGAGATCAATATCGACTTAATCAAATCCTGAACAACCTAATTGGTAATGCCATTAAATTTACTAAGGAAGGAGCAATAAAAGTAACCGTAACGACAATAGCCAAAAACGAACATGATATTACCGTTCAGTTTTCAGTTGAAGATTCGGGAATAGGAATTTCTAAAGAAGATGTAAGTCACATTTTTGAAAGCTTCTATCAGGTTGATGACCAGAATAGCACCAAAGGAATTGGGACAGGATTGGGACTTACCATTACCAAGGAGCTAATCAATATACAAAATGGGGAACTCCAAGTACAAAGTACGCCTGATGTTGGTTCGATATTTCAGTTTACACTACCGTTTAAATTAAGTCAGTTAAAGGGGCTTGATAATACGGTTGTAACTCACCGTAAAAAAGAGGCGCAACTTTCTAGTCTCAAAATCCTTGTTGCCGAGGATAATGAAATGAACCAATTTTATATTAAACAACTGCTATCTAAATTAAACGTAGCCGTTGATATTGCAGAAAACGGTAAAGAAGCTGTTTCTATTTTTGAAAGTGCCGAACATCAATATGATCTAATAATGATGGATATGCACATGCCCGTAATGAATGGTTTAGAAGCCATAAGACTAATTCGCCAATCCAATAAAGATAGAGTAAAGAAAGTTCCAATTGTTGCGTGTACGGCAGATGTATTTCCTGAGACTAGAAAAGAAGCCATCAAAGCGGGAATTGATTTCTATCTAACCAAACCTTTGAGTGAGGAAGCTATTAAAGAAGTCTTATTTTGGCTTATTTCTGATGAAGAATTACCCGTTGAGCAGCCTATAAAAACTACACCAGAGATCAGCGAGCCTAAGGAAGTAAAAAAATATGTTGATATCACGACACTTTTAGACACATTTGACAATGATACTGAATTCATTACCACCTTATTAGAAGTATTTATCAAAACAACTCCAGAAGACTACAAGAGCATGCGCCATTGTATGGAAAAAGAATATTACCCAAGAGCAAGTTCTTTAGCTCATAAACTAAAATCAAGTTTCATGAATTTAGGTATGACCGAACTTGGACATCACCTTCAACAGATAGAGAAAAATACAATTAGCACCTCAGGGCTACCCGACGCCCAATTTCATTTTAAAGCTTTTAACAAGCATTACACTAAAGCCTTATTAGAAGTAAATAAACTAATGCTTAGCTTAAAAGAAAAGTCCAAATAGAAAAATAAGGAGCTACACGACAACACTCCATGTTATTCTACCTTGCTTCTCTAGCAAATAGAATTCACTCACAATTTATAGAACTAGCTACATCCTCCTCTTTCGTCACGAAGGATTTAGAAATGTTAATTAATGTTACTTCATCCCGGTAAAACTGTTACCTACGCAACCATTTTTAAATTGCCAGACTTGAAAATAGCACAAAACAATAACCTCTATGAAAAATTCATGCTATTTAATGTTGGCCATCCTAACCTACTTTATCAGTTCTTGCGAAAACGAAGACGCCTCTTCTTTTTATAGTTGAGACTGCTCAGTTTTAGCAATTCTTCTTTTCATAAACGTCAATGGATACCAAAACACTATAAATGATAATCCAAATCAAATTGTTGGAGATGATGTAACGGAACAAGAAATAACTGAACACCAATCTCAAAGGTTAAACGTCCCTCTTGAGTAGGATTTCAATGAAGACGCAATGAAGCTTTCTAAAAATAGTCATGAACAAAAGAAATGAATTTGATGGGTCCCAAAAAAAGACCACCTATCATTACTATTCTAGCACAACCGATGTGACCATAAGTAGTGACAATAAAAAATGTGCAGATAGCATCATTTCAGAAAAAACAGAGGTTATTTTATCCAAAGACAGTCTTTTTTAGACAATAATATATCGCTACTAATCAAGTGTTTACATATTAATATCAAAAAAATATTTTACACTCTGTAACATTTGAGCGTTATTCTGCGTATAACTAATTACGAAAGGATAATAACTTAAAAGAAAGAGCCCTTACATGAGACAACTTAAAATTACCAAGCAGGTTACCAACAGGGAAACCGCATCATTGGACAAGTACCTACAAGAAATTGGAAAAGTTGACTTAATTACCGCAGACGAAGAAGTAGAGTTGGCACAGCGCATAAAAGCGGGAGATCAACGCGCCTTAGAAAAATTAACTAAAGCGAATCTTCGTTTTGTAGTTTCAGTAGCAAAACAATACCAAAATCAAGGATTGACCCTTCCAGATTTAATCAACGAAGGAAACCTTGGGCTTATTAAAGCAGCACAACGTTTTGACGAAACTCGTGGTTTTAAATTTATCTCCTATGCTGTTTGGTGGATTAGACAATCGATATTACAAGCTCTAGCAGAGCAATCTCGTATTGTGCGTCTTCCATTGAATAAAATTGGAAGCATTAACAAAATTAATAAAACGTTTGCCTTCTTAGAGCAAGCACATGAGCGTCCACCTTCTGCTGAAGAAATTGCTAAAGAACTGGATATGACTATTAATGACGTAAAAGAGTCTATGAAAAACTCTGGCCGTCATGTATCTATGGATGCACCATTAGTAGAGGGAGAAGATTCTAACTTATACGACGTTTTACGTAGTGGAGAATCTCCTAATCCGGATCGTTCCTTATTACATGAATCACTTCGTACTGAGATAGAGCGAGCTTTAGAGACCTTAACCCCTCGTGAAGCAGACGTAATAAGACTATATTTTGGTCTTGGGAATCAACACCCAATGACACTGGAGGAAATTGGAGAGACTTTCGACTTAACTCGTGAACGTGTTCGCCAGATTAAGGAAAAAGCAATCCGTAGATTGAAACACACCTCTAGAAGTAAAATCTTAAAGACATATTTGGGGTAACCCAATAACCGCAACAACAGTATAAGGTCTTCGCTTTGTCGAAGACTACGACTGTTCGTTTTTTGATTGATGAATGACCTCCGGCTGATTACCGGAGGTTTTTTCATATAATAATTTCGTTAAATTTTTGAAGGGCAATTAATTGACAACAAAATTTTATTTAACTTTCAGACAAAAGCAACTTAAACTTTATCACCACAACCAATTATCATGAAAAAAGAAGAAGTCGGGACTATAGTATATGTTAGCAGAGCTGTAAAAGACATTTCCAGAGAAGATTTAGATGCACTTTTTAAATCCACTACACTAAACAATGAAGACCTGGAAATCACTGGAATCCTAATGTATAATGAGCAGACTTTTCTACAGGTATTAGAAGGAGAATATGCAATTATTAATAGCCTATTTGAAACTATTAAAACAGACTCTAGACACAATAGCATATTTAAATTAGTCGACACTACAAAAGGCTCGCGTATTTTTAGCCATTACAAAACAGGTTTTAGTATTATTACAGAAAAAGAGGACATTACCAATCTGAAGTTGCTAATTCAACAAGCATTGGATAAAGAAGAGCACAAAGAGATAGCGGAAAAGCTCAACTACTTCATCGCTTAGACACACTTCATTTTTCCTTTTCTCTTTTGAAGGGCTTTTTATTAATTAGTACCTTTGTAAAAACTTCATTCTTATGAGCCAAACATTGATTGCCCCATCTGTCCTTGCCGCAGATTTCGCCAACTTACAGCGTGATGTAGAAATGATAAACAATAGTCAAGCAGACTGGTTTCATATTGACATCATGGATGGTGTTTTTGTACCTAATATTTCTTTTGGAATGCCGGTGCTAAGGGATATTGCAAAACATGCTACGAAAACTATCGATGTGCATTTGATGATCGTAGATCCTGATCGTTATATTAATACGTTCGCCGATTTAGGCGCCGACATTCTAACCGTGCATTATGAAGCTTGTACGCATTTACACCGCACCCTTCAAGCCATCAAGGCCGCCGGTATGAAAGCTGGTGTTGCTCTTAATCCACACACACCTGTTTCTCACTTAAAAGATGTATTACAAGATATCGATCTTGTCTGTATCATGAGTGTTAATCCAGGATTTGGTGGTCAAAGCTTCATTGAAAATACTTACAACAAAGTAAAGGAATTGAAGCATATGATTATTGAACTTGGTATGGCAACTAAAATTGAAATTGATGGTGGTGTCACAAATAAAAATGCCAAACAACTCAAAGAAGCTGGCGCCGATGTATTGGTAGCTGGAAGTTATGTTTTTAAATCGGATGACCCGATTGCCACTATTTCTGGGTTAAAAGAAATCACTCAATAAAAGAGTCTAATCTTATAACATTTTACTTCTATCTAGATAGTTTTATAGTATATTTCCTATAAAATAGTGTAATGCAAGCCATTCCATCTCTAGATACTTGGACTTCTGGATTTTTAATAGCGTCCTTTATGGGCGTATTTTTATTTTTCCTATTGCTAAGTAGTAAGAGTAAAAAGAACTTACCCATTGCCTTTTTAGTTCTTGCTTTCTCAATAATACTTTTTCAGTATGTTCTATTCTGGACTCAATATGAAACAGTGTACCCGTATTTTGTACTACTACCTCAATTGTGTTATTACGTAACGGGGCCACTACTTTATCTTTATTTCCTGAGGTTATACAAACAAGAAGTTTCATTTAACTATGCGCTTCACTTTTTACCGGCAACCTTGTTATTGGTTCCTAATCTCACTATTTGGCTCAACCACCTAGGCTGGATTCAGACAAAAATAATTCTCTTGTGGTTTGCGCAACAACATTGGTTTATCGCGTTACACATGAGTATATATGCTGGCCTGTTAGTTCTATTAATATACAAGGACAAAACGATTACTTCAGAATACCAAAAAGTAAGAGATCGATGGTCTAAAGTTCTATCAGGACTTTATGTGTTATTTTTGTTAGCCTATTGCTCTTACTACATATTGGTGAACTTTTCCTTTTTCAATAGTCAATGGGATTATATGATTTCCATTATTATGAGCCTATCCATCTATGCCATAGGCTTTTTTATTTTCAACCAGCCATCTATTTTTAATGGCGAATTATATAGCAAGCTCTTCTTACCAATTAAAAATAAAGATGCCTCTTTGGAAGTTTCACTTCTCAATGAGTTATATGGAAAGCTCACTATTCATATGAAAAATGAAAAACCTTTCATTGACAACGAGCTACGCCTAGTTCACCTTGCCGATCAATTAGGGTTCTCTACCCATTTACTATCCAAAGTAATCAACAAAAAATCGGGTAAGAATTTCAATCAATTCGTCAATCAATATCGATTAGAAGAAGCAGAAAAGTTATTACTCGAAGGAGAAGACCACAGTATTAAAAGCATCTATTTTGATGTAGGTTTTAACAACAAGGCCACTTTCTACAATGCGTTTAAAAAGAAATACAATTGTACTCCTTTACAATTCAGAAACGGTCATCAAAGTCTTAAAACATAAAAGAAGGGTTTAGTTTTATAACTATGAACCCATAGATTAATTTGGTATCCGACTTTTGGTATTCAGAAATCATAAAACCGAATGTCATGAAAAAAAAATCCTTATTACCCCTGCTTTGT
>JAHZIZ010000440.1 GCA_022601215.1 Bacteroidota bacterium | reverse complement strand
TTTCCATCACCTACTGGTATATCTCTCTTTTTTAAGAAACCTAATTTTTCTGTATAAAATTGCAAGGCCTTTTCTTGGTCGAGAACGGGAATGCTAATTACGGTTACTTTCATGTGATAGTATTTATTTCTTTACAATTCAAAGATCTGAACTATACATCTATTTCCCTTCTCGAAAATTGCTTTTTTTGAATTTGGGAGGGAGATTTTCCTATTTTCTTTTTAAACAGGGTACTGAAGGAACCTAAGCTTTCAAAACCAACAGTATGACATGTTTCAGTTACTGACATACCTGTCATTAGTAACTCTTTTGATTTTTCAATTCGCTTGTCAATGAGGTATTGCCTTGGAGTTAGTCCGTAATATTTTTTAAACAAGCGCAATAAATGATACTTAGAAACAAGCTGATTACGCGATAATACGTCCAAATCTAATTTGTCATCATAATTGTCATCAATATAGCTTCGCATTTGAATTACAGCATTGACTTGCCGTTCGTTTGAGTAAACGATGCCACGAATTCTAGATAGCTCTTTTTCGTAAAATGACATTATTCTGTTTTCTTAACGTAAGTTCAATGGATGTATCTTAAAACATACGCTGGTTGGTTGTGTTGTTTTTGGCCGCAATTAAAACAATTAAAGATAGGTGTTTCGTGCGAGTTAATTAGGAGTCAATTTTTTACATGCAAATTACCACTTACTCTGGGTCTTTCTTATATCGAACAGTGTGGTTATGGTTGATTTATTATTTTATGTAGTAGTGTTTAGTTAGTTTTTTTTTTCTCTAACTCAAGTAAAAGAGTCTTTTGAATTAATGATAAATTAAAATAATTTTTGTATATTTAGTCTATGGATTTACCAAGTGAAGCTTACGAGATAATTATTGTTGTAATTGTAATTGCAGTCGCAATGACCTTAGTTGGTTATTGGACAAAAAGAGGTAGAAATTTCCGAAGTAGTCGAAATAAAAAGGCTAGAAAACAATTTTAATCTATTCAGGTGTCCCATGTTAGTCGAGTGGACTCAACACTCTTCTGTTAATTCCCTAGATCATTCTTTAGTGCGTTCCATTTATCTTTAACCCTCGTGACAGAGGGAAAATAGATGATAGTTTTGGCATGTCAACTTTCATGTAATTAAGACATGACCAAAAGAGAATCTCTTACTTCGGACTTGTAAAAATTTAATAAGTATTTCATTCCATTGGAAGATTACGATTTGTAGTCAGTCACATTTAATGGATACTATCGTACTATGAGAACATAAAAGATATAATTCCAACGATCAGTTTTCTATATAACCACGTTTTGTTAAAAAGTCTTCTGTCATTTCTTTTACAGTAGCACGCGCTGAGGGTTTGTTAAAAAAATGACCAACATTTTCAAAGATCTTGTATTCATAGTCATTGCCGAGGGCGTCCATTTTATCTCTAAACTCGGTGAACTCAGAAATAGGTGCTAAGTGATCATTTGTACCATGAAAAAAGATTGCAGGAACCAGATTCTTATCTACATGATGAAAGGTAGAAATGGATGTTGGGTTTTGATTAGACTGACGCGCAAACCAATCATTTTTCAGTGTATTGTATGATGCTGAGTGAACAACGATGGCATTGGGTGCTGTGCTAAGCCCCGAATCATTAGGTACCTGGACGTCCTTTAAAATAGCTGTGCTTGCAGCCAAATGTCCACCAGCCGAAAAACCAGCTGCAACAATTCTATCTGGATCAATACCTAAGGATGCGGCTTGCTCACGTGTCCATAATATAGCAGATTTCGCATCGCTAACACAATCTAAGATATTTGAATTATGGATATCAATTAATCGGTACTCGAATGAAATTGCTACCATTCCTTTGGAACTAAAATTTGCGCAATTCTTATAACCCCACTCTGGTATTCCAATGGCCCAGCCACCTCCGTGAAAGAACAAGTATGCAGGCCTTTTGTCTTCTACTTTAAAATCTTCAGGATAGAAGATATGCGCCTCCAGTTCAATATTTCCTATGGTTTTGTAGACCTTGATAGTATTTGGTTCCGTTCTTCTTTCAGTGGCAGCATTAACCCTTTCTTCAATACGTCTTATGTATTCAGGGTTTTCACAGTCCTCTCTAAAGTTGGGGAGTATGTCCTCAAGATAAGTGATTCCATAACTATCGATACTTTTATTAAGGTGTTCATGGTATAAGTAATCTTTGATTTCTTGATGGGCATCCATCTGTTGTATCTGGGTATATTTTGGATGTATTTTTTCCAATGGAGCATCATAAAAATATTCAAATTTATCCTCTCCAGCCGATTGTATAGATAAATAGCTATCCAAAAATAAGATGTAATCTAACGATTTTAGGAGCGTAGGACTTGTAAAGCTTCCAGCTGTTATTTCTTCATAATAGCTTTCTTTTACAGGAAGGATTTCATTGGTTTTTTGATGGTATAGTGATGGATGAACCATTCTATAAAGTTTATTCCGATAAGTGATGTCAGCCTGTATTTTTTGCTCAAAAATTTCATCAACTACCATACTGCTCTTAAATGTTTCATGCGCTTTTTGATATTCCATTTCCAACGAATCTAGTATGGAATTAACTCTTGCGGATGACTGATTATAAAAATCAATTCCGTTAATATATTTTCGATTTGAATTAATCCTATTTCGCAATGATTTTAAATGATTGTTTACTGTTCCACCATTGCCAGACAATGTAGTATCCGAAGTAAAGTCAATATGGACAGAG
>JAHZIZ010000439.1 GCA_022601215.1 Bacteroidota bacterium | reverse complement strand
TTCAATAAGAATATCGCTAGCCGCTAGAAGCATTTGTTGGTGTTCTTCTAGCTCAGGCCCAAATTTCTGCACTGCAGATCCAGCGACCATGAGAAATACCTTTTTCAATTTCGCAAGCATGGCTTTTTCTTCTGAAAGGGTTTCGGAATAATCTGGTGTCTCAAAAGATGGAATTCCCATGAGTTCTTGACCTACTGCGGTGGCAGGACCTAATAAGTCTACATGACCTTTCATTGCTTTCTTAACAAGCATTCCAACAGATAGCATACGATTTATCTCATTCGTACCTTCATAAATACGTGCTATACGCGCATCACGCCAGGCGGCTTCCATAGGTGTTTCTTCAGAGAATCCCATTCCGCCAAATATCTGAATTCCTTCATCGGCGCAATTTTGGATATCTTCAGAAACGGCAACCTTCAAAATGGAACATTCGATAGCGTATTCTTCCACACCTTTAAGCTCTGCTTCTTGATGTGTATTTCCTTCTGCAACTCTTATACTTATTCGGTCTTCGATATTTTTAGCGGCTCTATAGGTAGCAGATTCCCCTGCAAAAGCGCTTGTTGCCATTTCAGCAATTTTCGCTTTGATTGCTCCAAATTCCGAAATAGGTGTGTTAAACTGCTTTCGCTCCGTAGCATATTTCGTAGCTGCTGTCGTCACACGACGTTGAGAGTCCAAACAGGCAGCCGCCAACTTGATACGTCCTACGTTTAGAGCGTTCATCGCAATTTTAAATCCGTTTCCTCTATTGGATAACATATTTTCTACTGGAACTTTGGTTTCGTTAAAGAACACTTGACGAGTAGAGGAAGCCCTAATACCTAGTTTATGTTCTTCTTCACCCATTGTAATTCCATTACTTGGGTCGTTTTCTACAATAAAACCAGTGATGTTTTTATCATCTTCAATACGAGCAAAAACAATTAATAGATTACAAAACCCAGCATTCGAAATCCACATTTTCTGTCCAGTAATAAGATAGTGACTTCCATCATCACTAAGTACGGCTTTTGTTTTTCCAGAATTTGCATCACTCCCCGCACTGGGTTCGGTTAGGCAATAAGCTCCAAACCATTCTCCGCTTGCCAATTTTGGCACATATTTATTGCGCTGTTCTTCTGTTCCATAGAGGGTGATAGGCATGGTGCCAATTCCTGTGTGTGCCCCAAATGCGGTAGAAAAGGATCCGGTTCCGCTTGAGATATAATCGCAGGTAAGTACAGTACTAACAAAGCCCATTCCCAATCCACCAAATTTTTCAGGTACGGCTACGCTTAAAAAACCAAGTTCTCCAGCTTTACGCATAACTTCTTCGGTGAGAGCATAATCTTTAGCTTCAAATCTATTTCTGTGGGCAATAATTTCTCTGTCGTTGAATTCCATCACGGCCTCTTTCATCATCTTTTGCTCTTCTGAAAAATCTTCAGGCGTAAAAATGTCTTCACAAGGTGTTTCTTTAACTAAGAATTGCCCTCCGCGAAGTATGTCTTTATTGATTTCGTTTGCTTCCATTTTAAGTATTTAGAGCGTCAGTTCGAGTACAATCGAACAGACAAGTATTATTATTGTTTAATTCAAAAATTCAAAAATTCCAGCGGCTCCTTGTCCTGTTCCAACACACATGGTAACCATACCATACTGTCCTTGCATGTTGCGCTTGCGCATCTCATCAAAGAGCTGAACGGAGAGTTTGGCTCCTGTGCATCCTAGGGGGTGTCCAAGCGCAATGGCTCCTCCATTGACATTTACGATCTCTTGATTGAGATCCAGTTCGCGCATCACAGCCAAGCTTTGAGATGCAAAGGCTTCATTGAGTTCTATTAATTTAATATCATCTTGCTGCAATCCAGCTTGTTTTAATGCTTTAGGAATGGCTTTTACAGGGCCTATTCCCATGATACGAGGTTCTACTCCTGCCGCTGCATAATTGACCATACGAGCGATAGGTTCTAGATGTAACTCTTTAACCATTTCTTCACTCATTACTAGGACAAACGCAGCGCCATCACTCATTTGCGAAGAATTTCCGGCGGTCACACTTCCGCCTTGTGCGAATACCGCACGTAACTTAGCTAGCGCTTCTTTGCTAGTACCTTTACGAGGCCCTTCATCCTTCGTTACGGTATAGGATTTAGTCGCTTTTTTACCGTTTTCGTCAATGTAGACTTGTTCCACGTCTATAGGAACAATCTGATCTTGAAAGCGATTTTCAGCCTGGGCTTTTAATGCTTTCATGTGACTGTGGTATGCAAATTCGTCCTGATCTTCTCGAGATACGTTAAACTGATTGGCAACGGCTTCAGCCGTGTTACCCATTCCCCAGTAATAATCCTCATGGCCAGATTTTACGATATCGTAATTTAATTCAGGTTTAAACCCAGTCATCGGAACGGAGCTCATACTTTCGGCTCCACCTGCAATAATGCAGTCTGCCATTCCTGCTTGTATTTTTGCAGTAGCGATACCAATAGTCTCAACTCCTGACGAACAAAACCTGTTGACAGTTACTCCCGGAACATCAACAATGTCTAATCCCATTAATGAGATAAGACGAGCCATGTTTAGACCTTGAGAGCCTTCTGGCATTGCGTTTCCAACAATGACATCGTCAATTCGTTTTTTGTCAAGGTTTGGCAACTCTTTCATCATATATTCTATGGTTTCTGCGGCCAATTCATCTGCTCTTTTAAAGCGAAATACTCCACGAGGAGCTTTACCCACTGCTGTTCTATATGCTTTTACTATATATGCTGTTTTCATGTTTTTTAGTTTCTAAGTGGTTTCCCTTTTTGAATCATATGTTGTAATCGCTCTAACGTTTTACGTTCGCCAGTTAGGCTTAAGAATGCCTCGCGCTCTAGATCCAGTAAATATTGTTCGCTAACTAAAGTTGGTTCGGACAAGTCTCCACCTGCCATTACGTAAGCTAGTTTATTGGCAATTTTCTTATCGTGTTCGCTAATGTAATTGCTTGCCTCCATGGAGTCAGTTCCAACTAAGAACATCCCTAAAGCTTGTTTTCCGAGGACCATAACGTCGTTACGCCTAACAGGTTTGGTGTATCCCATATCTGCCATTTGACGTGCGACAGCTTTTGCCGTTGCTATTTGACGATCTTTATTGACCACTACAATGTCTTTTCCTTTTTTCAGAATGTCTAGATCGTAGGCTTCGTAGGCAGAGGTTGATACTTTTGCCATACCAATGGTTAAAAAGTATTCCTGAAGCCTGTTGAGTTGAACATCGTCTTTTTTGAAGGTATCACTGGCTCGAAGGGCCATTTCTTTAGAACCTCCACCGCCAGGAATAACGCCAACACCAAACTCTACTAAACCAATGTAGCTTTCGGCAGCAGCGACTACGCGATCTGCGTGCAATGTCATTTCGCAGCCACCACCTAAGGTCATCCCATGTGGGGCAACTATAGTTGGTATCGAGGAATAACGAAGTCGCATGCAGGTGTCTTGGAAATATTTTACCGCCATGTTTAATTCATCATATTCTTGCTCTACGGCCATCATAAAAATCATTCCAATATTGGCTCCAACAGAGAAATTAGCCCCTTGGTTCCCAATAACGAGTCCATCGTAATTAGTTTCGGCTAAATCAATAGCTTTATTAAGTCCTGCCAACACATCACCTCCAATACTATTCATCTTACTTTGGAATTCACAGTTAAGGATTCCATCACCAAGATCTTCAATCACAACGCCACTATTTTTAAAGACTTCTTTTGTCTTGCGAATATTATCAAGAATAATAAAGGAATCTTGTCCCGGTATTTTTTCCTGAGTTTTCTTCGGAATATCATAATAATAACTTGCACCGTCTTTTACAGAGTAAAATGAAGTAGCGCCAGATGCTTTCATTTCTTCAATCCACTCTGCGGCTTTTTTTCCTGCTCCGTCAATGAGCTCAAGACCTTTTTCGAAGCCAACAGCATCCCAAATTTCAAAAGGCCCGTGTTCCCAACCAAATCCAGCCTTCATGGCGTCATCAATCTTGTAAAATTCATCTGTAATTTCAGGAACTCTTTGAGAGACATACGCGAACATTGCTCCAAAATTCTTTCGATAGAATTCACCGGCCTTGTCTTTCCCTTTAATTAAAACAGGGAATCTTTCAATGACCTTATCGATAGATTTTGTTAATTCTAAAGTGGCGAAGCTAGCTTTCTTTTTGGCTCTGTATTGTAGTGAATCCAGATCAAGGGATAAAATTTCGGTTCTACCTTCAGCATTTTTGGTCTTTTTATAAAAGCCCTGTCCCGTTTTACTACCTAACCATTTGTTTTCCATCATGGAATTTATAAAGTCAGGAAGCTGAAAGAGATCGTGTTCTTCGTCCTTAGGGCAGTTATCATAGATTCCATTGGCAACATGCACCAAAGTATCTAATCCTACGACATCAACAGTTCGGAAGGTGGCACTTTTAGGTCGTCCAATGACTGGTCCCGTTAATTTGTCTACTTCTTCGATGGTCAATCCCATTTCTTTCACATGGTGAAACAAACTCTGAATTCCGAAGATACCTACACGATTACCGATAAAGGCAGGTGTATCTTTTGCGATAACAGAAGTCTTTCCTAGGAATTGCTCTCCATAGCCATTTAAAAAGGTCAACACTTCTGCATTCGTATCAGGACCTGGAATGATTTCAAATAATTTTAGGTATCGTGGTGGATTAAAGAAATGAGTTCCGCAGAAATGTTTTCTAAAATCCTCACTGCGTCCTTCATTCATAAACTTAATAGGAATTCCTGAAGTATTGGACGTAATCAGCGTTCCAGGTGTTCTGTGTTTTTCCAGATTGGCGAAGACTTGTTGTTTGATGTCTAAGCGCTCCACAACGACTTCTATAATCCAATCAACATTTGCCACCTTGGAGATATCGTCTTCGAGGTTTCCAGTGGTAATTCTCTTTGCAAAATCCTTATGATAAAGTGGAGCGGGTTTCGATTTTATAGAGGTGGTTAAGGCATCGTTTACCAAACGGTTTCTAACTACTTTATCCTCTAGAGTAAGTCCTTTTGCCTTTTCTTTATCATTTAGTTCACGAGGTATAATATCGAGCAATAAGACCTCCACACCAATATTGGCAAAGTGACAGGCAATTCCGCTCCCCATAATTCCGGAACCGATAACGGCTACTTTTTCAATTCTTCTTTTTGACATTATGCGGTTTGTTTTTTTGAGGTGTATATTTTTTTTGAATGGATCATATCCATAATGGTATTGGCTACTTTTTTGAAAGTATCTAAATCTTCTTCCGAAATTTTTTCCCTAACGGCTTCATCGAAAGTAAGGACAACACTTTTTGAAAAGGTTCTCATTTCTTTTCCGAAAGGGGTAAGATGAATTAGAACACCACGTCCATCCGAAGGATTTGGCCTGCGTTCAATAAGCCCTTTCTCCTCCATATTCTTTAAGGTACGGGAAAGGCTTGTAGCCTCCATGCCCATTTTAGGGCCGAGTGCAGTGGACGGTGTGCCTTCATCGGGGTCGATACTTATAAGAGCGAATCCTGTTGCCATGGTGCTTTCCTTCTTGCCAGCCTCTTCATTGTACATCTTCTGAACGGCCATCCAAGTGGATCTAAGTACATAATCTATTGTTTTTTCTTTCAAGGGAAAATGGTTTTAAGAAACTCAAAGATACATAAAATTACTATGCACGCATAATAAATAATTGAAATTTTGGGGACTTATTAGTTAGGACGTCATCTACTTCGTGGCTAACTCTTCCCAAGCCTCAAAGAAGTCTTTGTTGTAGTAGACTGTTTTTGAGGGTTTTTTTAACCATTGTAATTGTTTCGGACTCAAATATTGTTTGGGGTTTTCCTTGCGTCCAAGGGCGCTGTTTATTTTTGTTTTCTGAACCACTGTGAGGGGTAAAAATTTAAAGCGACTATGTTGAATAAAGTAGTCTTCGTCTCTTTCAGACCACTGAAACTGAGTTTTAGATATGGGAATTATTTTGTTTGCGATAGCATAGTTAGACAAATGTTCCTCGGTAATTTCATCTGCATCAAATATTACTCGTACTACTTCGGATTGATTCATAAAACCTGCTTGAGTTGCTAAGACTCCATCTTGTGCCCCAAGCTCT
>JAHZIZ010000438.1 GCA_022601215.1 Bacteroidota bacterium | reverse complement strand
GTTCTTAAGTTCCTGATATTGGTGTCCCAAAGATCCCTACTGCAAGCTCAGTCCAAATTAAAAGTAAAAGTAGGATTAAGAGTATTACAAAAATTAGTCTTAAAGGAGACCTTTTGATTTTTCGAAGAGTAAGTTCAACAAGGAGTCCGATTCCAAGAAGTAGACCTCCCGCAACTACAAAGTCGGATAGTTTCCAGTGAACATCGGTTGAAAATTGCATAGCGACTAACGGTAACAGTAATAGTAACGCAGCAATTAGTATAAAAATAGTTTGTCGTTTATTCACGGGTCCACTGGGATTGACTTCGAATTGGAATTAAAGTTAATCAATTTTCGGTGTAAAGAATCAAAACCCTGAAATTACTATTTATTCACAATGGGATTGTGTTTTCTTATTTTTCCACTGAATCCAATATTCTTGCAGCCCTTCTGGGGTTGTAGTTAAGTTGCTAATTGACAATTGATGTCCCTTCATGAGCACGGCTAATAGATCTTGTTTTCTTCCAACTAGATCTGGAGTGTGATTCCAACCACCAACATGATCAAATGAGGTGTAGGCTTCACATGCCTGAGTAACTATGGCAAATGGGATTTCTAATTGATATACTACCTGCCCTGTTCCCATACCTTTAGTTGTCATTTTTATGTTTGAAAAATCCACCATGCGATACGTTTTGAGGTGAAATAGCTTTTTTAATTCATCCCCAACGGCCTTAGACATGGCATTAGAAAATTGATGCGCTATATCGGATCCATTGATAAATTCAGGACCATTATAGATTCCAGAGCAGCCCTTTTCGGAACAAGATATTGTGTTGTCCTCAAATGAATCTCTATTCAATGATAGTTGTGCCATAGTATCTTGTAATTCCCATTTCCTATTTTTTGGTTTATGCTCTTTGCCAAATAGTGATGGTTCCATTAAAAAGTAACGATCTTCAAATTTGAAATAAAAGGTACGACTGGCCATGTCTATAAAACCACTAGACCAAGTGGCATCGCAGAGATACCATTTTTTATTTAGTTTAATAGCATTCCAAGAATGATTTGGGGCTTCCAATGCATCTCTTTTCAATGGGTCTGTCGTACTGTATCCATGGATTATTTCGGATTCGAGTCCGGCGAGTTTGGACATTTCTTTTATTAAAAAAGCATACCCTGTGCAGAGCGTTTCTTTTTTGTGAATTAGCCGTTCAAACACTTCCTTTTTAAATTTTTGATTCCAAAGAAGTAGTTCCTCCTGGTTACCTTGTAATCTAATTCGCCTGCTATCATTTTTGTAACGCATGCTATAGTCCCCTTTAATATTATGACTAACCCAGTAATAAATAGCTCTAAAGCGCTCTACTTCTGTATCTAGAGAATCCGTTAACTTTTGGACAAGTAGAGGTACATTAAACAAAGCTTCACCTTTATATTCTTTTGCGATACTATCCGCTTTGCGAAAATTAATCGCTTTAAAATCAATGCGTTGTGCTTGCAAAGAGTGTATAAAGATGAAACCTAGAAAAAGAAAGAGATTCCTCATATTCTTTATTTTCTCTTTTGTTGAGGCGTGCTATGTGAAACTTGAGTGCGCAAAGCTCCTAAAATTACAACAGGAATATCCTCAAGAAATGGTTGAATAAAACGAGTTGTACTATTTATTTTCACCTCTGCGTTTTCATAGCCCAAGTAGCTAATTACCAAAATGCTATTTGGATCTAATTGCTCCGGAAATGTAAAAGATCCATCCCTGTTAGAGGATACTCCCACGGAGGTTCCTTTGAGGACGATGGAGGCACCAAAAAGTGGCCCGTCATTACTCTTTACAATTCCCGAAACAGTTCGGTTTGTATGTTGACCATACGAAGTATTCGCGAAAAGAGATAAAAGAACGACAAGTCCGAGGTTTCTAAAAATGTTGATGATGTTTGTTGAGTTCCCAAGTGTTTTCATAATAAATGTGTTTTGTTCCTTTCAAACATAGTTGAGATTGGTCATTGAAGAAAGGGGCTTTGAGGGAACCGTACGGTTCCCTGAGCCAACAAGAAGTTCACTTGAGGGTGGCAGTATCATAAGAAAGTTATTGTTCTGAGAAAATGAACAATTTGAAATTAACAGGCACTCGTAAATGATCTAGCAGTTAGGATAATGCATAGGTAAATCATTCCTGTTTAGGATACCATCATTTTTAACTCGCATAATTGTTGAATATGAGTTTTCTTTATTCCGTAATGTTGAATGTAATTTTTACTATGGTGATATCCTCACCTGTGCTTGCTCCGTCAGAGCCTCTGGTGGCAATGAGTTCCACATAATCCAGCCCTACATAATTTGGATTGGGTTCGTATAGGTAATTTATAATTCCGCTATTAAAATCCCTATCTAATTCACTTGTTTGAAAATGCTCTGGCTCCACTTGGATACTGGCTCCTTCTTCAACTCCAAAAGCCCCTAAGACGTAGGTGTAGCTGGTGGTTCCATCAATAGTGAATGTGTGCTCTATTATTTGTTCACTGGAAGAATCTTTGCTATCATCTTCAGAACAGGAGGTAAGTATGCCTACCATAGCCATGATTAATAGTACTTTTTTCATAATACTTCAGTTTTAGGTTAAGAATGCTGAATATCTACTGCATAAAACATCGCGATATTCATTTCGGTATTTGGGTAAAACACGCTGGTTAAGACGCTAAGTTAAAAAATATCTTGTTAATCAGGCCTTTTTTAACGTATAGCGTTTTCATAATCACCTTTAATTTAAGGTTGAAGCAAAACTTTACACCAACTGTCATCTTTAGATGTATACAGCTCACGGACATGGAATCGGTTCTCTTTAAACTCCATAAATTCAATTCGCTTCGGTAGTATGTAAAAACCAGACCAGTTACTAGGTCTGTTAACTTCAATGTCTTGATACGTAACTTTTTGACGTTCGAATTCAGAAATGAATGTCGCCGGATGATCTAACTCAGCTCCTTGTTCACTAATAATACTTACAATTTGCGACTCTTTATTCCGTCCTCTGAAGTATGCATCGGCACGCGCATTTTCAATAGGAACGGCATCTCCTTGGATTCTAATTTGCCTTTCGGTTTCTGTCCACCAAAAAGCTAGAGAAGCTTTAGGATTTGCTAGCAATTCGATTCCTTTTTTAGAATTTAGAGGTCCCGTAATAACAAACTTTCCGTCTACAATTTCTTTGAGTGAAACAAACCGAGAATTTGGATACCCGTCCACTCCAACCGAAGTTAAACAGCAAGCAGAAGGAATTCTAACTGCACTTCTAGTGGTTTCATCCAAATACCAACGTTCAAATTTTTCTAATGGGTTCATGATGTCTTTGATTACGTAAAGGGTTTCCGTAGATAGGTTATTTTTTTGGTTTCAGTAATAAGGAGTGGGATTAATAGCAGTGAGACCCCTACGACGACTGAGACATCTGCCATATTGAAAATTCCAGTATGAACAGCGCCTAGTTCTAAGTACATGAAATCGGTAACGGAACCATATAAAATTCGGTCGTAAATGTTCCCTACGCCACCACCAATAATAAATGAAAGCGCCAGTACACGCGAATGGGATATTTTTTGTTCACGAATGATATAGATGAACATAAGGATTAACACAAGTAAAGGGAGTAATTGTAATAAAAGCACCTTTACATTTGGACTCAAATTTTCGCCTAGACTTAATGCGGCGCCAGTATTTTCTACTTTTGTTAGTACAAAGTTATCTTCAACGACAT
>JAHZIZ010000437.1 GCA_022601215.1 Bacteroidota bacterium | reverse complement strand
GAAATAAAAATAACTTCATTTGTCACATAGAAAATAGGGCTCTGTGGTTCCGTATTTGTGAAGTATTCATCATGACTCGATTCCTTATTTCGGGTTATGGAATCAAAAGTGTAAAACTAGATGACGGATCGCTTATCGACCCAAAGGAGCCGCTCGCTCCGTATTGCCAGATGACAACATACCAAGAGTAAGCGGACGTTCGATTCCGTTGGATCAACTCGATCTATCGCTCAACCTTTAAGGAAATTGATGACAATGCACTAACCCATGTCAATCGCATGCGTTATTTCTCGGACTGACGCAATAAAACTCATTAACTATTGGATAAAAGTTAACTAGTTTTACAGGGTTACAAAATATTCTACAAATACTCTGTAACTTTAGGGGAAATTCACATATACATGTAAGTTCTGCACGACAGAATATGCCTTGGCTATCGAACACAATTTGCAAATATTTTATATTGTCACTCGCATAGATAAGCTGCACTAAAAAAATATTGTACAAGCTCTATGCGCCAATTCTCTTTTGTCAAACTCCTCGCCCCTTTACATTAAACTTTAACGCGCTTCAAGCAATTGCAATGTTTCATCGATGGTACCAACCCTTTGCGGCCCTGAGCCAAATACATCCCCAAGTATAAACACATCATTATTTTTGATGCCGATATAAGTATTGGTTTCTGGATAGAAACGGTATTCAAAGCCCTCAATTAGTCGATCCTCAGTATTTGCTGGAGAAAAGAACTGAGAAAATTTTTGTTCAGCTAGTGAAAAAATACTTTGCTCTTTACTATCATCAAGTAGTAAGAAAAGCGCTTCAGTTCCTGACAAAGTTCCATCAAATAAGAAATGTCCATTATCACTAAAATGAGAACCCTTGCCTCCAATAGTTGTTGATATACCAAAAAAACTTGATAAAATTAGTCCTATTGTATGTTCTTCGGCATTAACCGTTATCTTCATCCCATCCATTATTTTCAGCCGAGGATTTGTATCCATATCTGCTCGCCAGAATGCTGATATCTGATTTCCCGTTAAGGCATCACCAACGCCACCAGAAAATAAGAATTGTCCGCTGCGATTAAGTGCCAAAGATTCTCCTGGTGTAACATAGAACGATGTGGATTCAAATCCAGGTGGTCGTTCGTCTGCTTGCGCTACTACTGCTAACTGGGATGTGCCAGTAATATCTTCTAGACTAATATAGGGCTGATCATCCCTTGGAAATCCAGCTAGTACTACATCCTTAAAAGTGGATGTAACTGCTTTTACTATTGAAAAGCCACCATTTGTAAAATTGAATGTTTGAAAAATATTTGCTAGAGGTGAAATGATATCACTTGCATTATTGGCGAGCGTTTCTCCATTCAGAGCGAGTAATTTTGGATCACCCAATTCATCAATCACCCATAGTCCACGCTCAGATGAAAAAGTAGATGGATTTACTATACTGGGTGAAAAAGCGATTTCTCCTTGATCATTTATCAATGTTCTTGCAAAACCTGCAATTCCAAAAATATTTTCAACGGGAACGAAAAAACCAGAATCCGCCATATTTGGAACAGACTGCTCATCAATTGCTAGGGTTTCCCATTGATTGTTACGCCATTTAAAAACACCTTTTTTCCCAGCATGGATATGAGTACATGCATCATCATCCAGCGCAACAATTAGCACGATTTCTCCTGAATCATTAATGACGGCAGGATTAAAAAAACCAAACTCACATTCAGGTGCTGGAGAAGGCAGTAATGACAATTTTTCAAAATCATGAAAAAAAACAACACTGCTTATAGACTGGCCTTCTATAACTTGTGCTTGGATCACTGTACCCGCATCAGAAAAGCCAAAATTACTAATTTGCACAATAGCTCCTGGGGGAAAGCCAGGTGCTTGGGCACCCGACATGAGTACGCTTAATGTGCTTCCACCATTAGTATGTAGAAGTAATGCATCTCCCGTTGCAGGACCTTTCATCGACGCTAATAGAGCCACATCTCCAGAACGATTTACAATGATTTGTGCGGGTGATCCTATGGTAGAACTGAATTTCTCAATTAAGATATTTTCTGGAAGTCCATCTATTGATTGGTTTTCTTTAATTATTGCTTGTAACTGTCCAGGCAATCCCGACCAAATTACATTGGTGCTGTTTCCTGTTGTACCATCATTGGTATCTGCTATACCAGCAAAAGCAATATGCCCAGAAGATCCAATAACCGCAGCACCTGCACTAATATCCTTGTATATAAAACCTTGAGGGAAATCGGCTGCTGGTTGACCTACGCTTGCAATTAACTGAACAGTGGCCCATGACAGTATTGAAAAAGAAGTGAGTACATTAAATAATACAATTCTTATTATTGTTTGTTTGAGATTCATTTACCTTACCCCCTATTTTTTGAATTGGAGGTATTTTAGCAGAAAATATTTTCCCGGCACTTACCATGGCCTCTTGTTGCAGCTATGTGCCCACAAGGGCTGTGCTGTTGTAATGGTTAGTAACTTTCACCAATAAGTTAATCAGTTTCCAG
>JAHZIZ010000436.1 GCA_022601215.1 Bacteroidota bacterium | reverse complement strand
AGTAATGAAAGGAACCGTATATAAATCAACTGGAAGCTGGTATACCGTAAAAGCCGAAAATGGCACTTTTTACGAATGCCGTATTAAAGGTAGATTTCGTATGGATGGTATTAAGAGTACTAACCCAGTATCTGTAGGAGATCATGTGTATTTTGAAGTAGAAACAAAAGGAGATGAAACAGTGGGGGTTATCTCCCGTATTGATGAAAGGGAAAATTATATAATTAGGAAAAGTGTAAACCTTTCTAAACAAACTCATATTATAGCTGCAAATGTCGATGTTGCCTTTTTATTGGTAACGCTTAACAATCCACCTACATTCACCACTTTTATTGATCGATTTTTAGTCACCGCAGAAGCCTATCATATTAAAGCCGTATTACTTTTCAATAAAGTGGATACCTATTCACCTGAAGAACTGGGTGAGATTAAATATTTGGCTGCCTTGTATAGGAGTATCGGATATGATTGTATTGGTATTTCGGCAGCGACCGGAAAGAACATAGAGAAGGTAAAGGGATTGATGAAAAATAAAGTCTCTATGTTTTCTGGGCATAGTGGTGTTGGAAAATCTACCTTAGCAAATGCCTTAGAGCCTTCCCTTAATTTAAAGACGAAAGCAATAAGTAATCAACATCAACAAGGACAACATACCACTACCTTTGCCGAAATGTACGACCTCTCTTTTGATGCACAGATTATTGATACACCTGGAATTAAGGGCTTTGGTGTCGTAGAAATGGAGAAGGAAGAATTAGGAGATTATTTCCCAGAGTTTTTTGAACGAAAGGAACATTGTAAGTTTAATAACTGTCTCCATATAGAAGAGCCCAAATGCGCTGTGAAAGAGGCACTCGAAGCCGAAGAAATTGCCTGGTCTCGCTATAAAAGCTATCTTCAGATTTTAGAAGGAGAAGAGGAGCATTATCGTAAGGATCAATATAACAACGATTAGTATCTTCTAAATTTCTATCTATCATGCGAGCAGTCATTCAACGAGTAAAAGAAGCATCGGTAACCGTTTCGGGAAGTGTAATTTCTGAAATTGGCCAAGGCTATCTTATTCTATTAGGAGTTGAGACCGAAGACACTCAAGAAGACATTGATTGGTTGGCAGGGAAAATAAGTAAACTGCGAGTTTTTGGGGATGAGAACGGCGCCATGAATAAATCCATTTTGGATGTTAATGGAGAAGTTATTGTGGTGAGTCAGTTTACCTTGCACGCTAGCACGAAAAAAGGAAATCGGCCTTCTTTTATTAAAGCGGCACGACCGGAAATTGCCATTCCACTTTACGAAGGTTTTGTGCTTGAGCTTGAAAAACAGTTAGATACAAAAGTGCAGACAGGAAAGTTTGGAGCCATGATGGATGTGGCCTTAATTAACGACGGTCCCGTTACCATTACTATTGACACCAAGAATCGTGAATAATTTTTGTCCAAGTTAATCTAAATGCCTTGAAAAGCGGGTGATGTCGAAGATTTAAAATACCTTTAATTTAAATTGTTTGTAAATGAACTTAAAAAATTCCCAACAAGACGTTGATCAATGGATCAAGGAACATGGAGTTCGTTATTTTAATGAGCTTACCAATATGGCACAACTCACCGAGGAGGTGGGTGAAGTAGCCAGAATTATTGCACGGCGTTATGGCGAACAAAGTGAAAAGGAAAGTGACAAAGATAAAGACCTCGCGGAAGAACTGGCTGATGTGGTTTTTGTCGTTTTATGCCTAGCCAACCAAACTGGAGTAGATTTGCAGGAAGCCTTTGATAAGAAATTGGATAAAAAAACAAAACGCGATCACGATCGCCATCATAATAACGAAAAGCTAAAATAATGTTTACACGTGTGATTCGCCATTCAGGATTTTGGAAATCAGTAGTTTTTTTAAGTATCATGTATCTTGTTATTCTACTATTAGTACAGTGGTTTGCAACTGGTTTTTCCAATCAGTTTGTCACCATTTTATGGGAGTCCGATAAAGTGTGGATGCTCCCTTTTGCTGGTTTTATTGCTGGTTTTATGGTGAGTTATGGTAAGTTTTGGGCTCGATTGAAGAAAGAAGATAAAAGACGATGATAGCAGTACTTTCTAGAACTCAAAATTTGGCTGGTCATTCGGACATCAAAGTAACAGGCTCAAAGAGTGAGTCAAATAGGTTGCTTATTTTAAAAGGCCTCTATCCTGGCATTACCATAAAAAACCTATCTCATAGCGATGATTCCGTTGTGCTAACGAAGGCTTTATCATCTGGTGCGGGAGAAATTGATATTCATCATGCTGGTACCGCCATGCGGTTTCTAACAGCATATTTTGCAACTCAAAAAGATGCTAATGTCCTGTTGACAGGAAGTAGTAGAATGCAGGAGCGTCCTATTGGAATCCTAGTGGATGCGTTGCGCTCCTTAGGAGCTGAAATCACCTATGAAAAGGAACCGGGTTTTCCGCCTTTACGTATTCATGGTAAAACACTTAAGAAAAACAAAGTGATTGTGGCTGCGAATGTAAGTAGTCAATATATTTCGGCTTTGATGCTCATAGCTCCTTCGCTGCCTAAGGGTTTAACGATTGAAATGGATGGTGTGATTACATCGATTCCATACATCAATATGACCTTGGCTCTGTTACATCAAATAGGAGTAGAAGCCGTGTTTTCCAATAATTGTATCCGAATTCAACCAAAGAGTACGGTTGAGAATAGGGCCGTTACCGTTGAGAGTGATTGGAGTTCTGCTTCCTATTTTTATAGTATAGTCGCGCTTTCGACAGATGCAAGTATTACGATCTCCAGTTATAAAAAGAATAGTTTGCAAGGGGATGCAGCGCTTGTTGAGTTGTATTCGAAATTGGGAGTTTTAACAACTTTTGATGAAGAAAAAGATAGTATCACTTTATCAAAAAATAAGAATTTTATACCACAAGGAATCTCTTTCAATTTAGTGGATACACCAGACATTGCTCAAACCATTGCGGTAAGTTGTTTTGGTTTGGGAATTGCCTGTGATCTTACGGGTTTGCATACCCTTAAAATCAAAGAAACGGACCGATTGAAGGCGCTTCAAAATGAATTAGAAAAGTTAGGTGCATCCGTTAAAGTCACTAATGATTCCCTTCAACTAGCACCGCGGGAGATGATTCAGCAGGATGTGGAAATAGCTACGTATCATGATCACAGAATGGCCATGGCGTTTGCTCCT
>JAHZIZ010000435.1 GCA_022601215.1 Bacteroidota bacterium | reverse complement strand
ATAGTCCATACAAACGAAGTAACATTAAAATGGAACTACGTAATTAGATAGTTTGTGCTTTTTTGTATGAATACCTCGTTCTATTCATACTCCAATGTCATATTCACGACAAAATTGCCACAAATAAATATACCATAAAACCCTGGTCAATTGAGCATAAATGTCCACGTTACGAACACTTGGTTATAGATACTTATCAAACCAAGCGAGGGTATGCGCTACTTTGGTTATTAAATTAGATGGCCTAGAGGCAATTCCGTGCGAAGCTTCAGGTATTTCAACTAATACTGTTTCTATCTTTCGTAATTTAAGTGCATGATACAATTGCTTGGCCTCGCTAGGCGGTGTCCTTAAATCGTTCATTCCTACCATAACCATGGTCGGTGTTTCTACATTTCCAACCAACGAGATGGGTGAAAATTTCCAATACCCTTCAAAATTCTCCCAGGGTTGCCCAGGATATCGACTATGAGCATATCCATAATAATTATCGGCCACAAGTGTCTTACTTATCCAATTCATCACAGGTTTGGCCACCACAGCAGCTCTAAACTCATTGGTCTTCCCAATAATCCATGCCGTCATTATGCCCCCCGCACTACCTCCTGTAACAAACAATTTATCCTTGGCGACAACTCCTTTATTTACAAGTTCATGTACCCCATCCATTACGTCATTATAATCTTCTCCAGGATAATTATTATATAACAAATTTCCAAAAGCCTCTCCATAACTAGTACTACCCCTAGGATTCGGGTAAAACACCACATACCCCGCAGCAGCATATAACTGAATTTCAGCAGAAAAATGTGGTCCATAATTTAAAATAGGACCTCCATGGTTTTCTACTAATAGAGGATACTTTTTAGCTTTGTCATATTGTGGCGGATAAACCACCCAACCCTGAATTTTTCGATTATCCACTGTAGAATTATACCAGATTTCCTCTACCACACCCATGGTGCGATATGATAATAAATCGTCATTTAATTGGGTTAGAGTTCTCGCATTCTTATGCTTCTTTGAAATCACGGCAATATTTGCTGGACGATCTGTTTTAGAAATCGTATAGGCAATCATTCCATTCTGAGAAACACTAAAGCTACCACTAGCATAAGGGCGTCCCAAAGTAGTGCCCCCAACATCAGAAACCCATGGAGCAAGTTTCCCATTTAGGTCCATATATCCCAGTTTAGTAAGTCCCAAATCATTATATTGCACGTACATCCCTTTACTATCATTAGCCCATACCGCAGCAGAAATACTCCTATCTAAATCATTTGATATAGATCGTTTGGCATTGCCTTGCAAATCCATTAACTCTAGGTTATTTATTTGATATGCTTGTACCTTATCCGTAAACCCTAAATAGGCTATATGTTTCCCATCTGGCGAAACCATCGGATTCATGTCAGGACCTGAACGTTCAGTTAATTGTGATATTAAACCTGTTTTAATCTCAACCCCATATATCTCACTATTTCTAAAATCATATTCCCAATCTTTCCCTCTGTTAGCCGAAAAATAAATATGACTACCCTCCTTACCCCACGATAGTCTTCCACCATGATTAAAATTACCAGAGGTTACCTGTCTTGCAGCGCCACCCTCAGCATGTATTGTGAAGATATGTGTAAACCCAGGTTTTAAATATCCTGCGCCATCTGCTTCATGTTTTAAGCGATCTGTGATACGAGGAGACTTGGCCCATTTAGCTCCTTTCGGTTTCGCAGGCATACTAGCGATCACAGGGGGCTTCGTATGCACCTTCATAGTAAAGGCTATCTGGGAACCATTAGGAGACCAACTAATATTTGATGGACTATTTTCTAATTGTGTCAACTTTGCCATGGTTCCATGCTCAACCCAATAAACATAGATCTCATTTCCCATACTTGTGCTACTTACAAATGCAATTCTATCGCCAGATGGTGACCACCGCGCTTGACTTTCATTGGCATCTCGGGAGGTTAATTTATGATGCGCATTTGGATTATTTACATGTACCAACCAAAGCCCCCCTTTACTTCGATCTTTCATAATATCAAATCCCGTCCGCCTATAAACAACAAATTCTCCGTTGGGAGAGATCTGCGGATCACTAGCATATTCCAGATCGAATACATCTAAAGCTTCAAAATTTTTAGTATTGGTTTGGGCAATAGCAGGGATCCCTATAGCGAGCCATAGGATAAGTAAGGTTTGTCTCATGGTTTTTCTTTATAGAGGTTAAAGATACAAATTGCATCAGAAACGTGCTATTCTTAATTTTAGCGATAAAATACTCATACAGAACTCATATTAACAAAATAATTACACTAATTGTAGTATTTTTAATGTATTAAAATTTGAAAAAATGCGCTATCTAACTTCTTGGCAATTTGTTGCCTTCATCTTTTTAATTGGCCTTTTGGTGACACTGAGTGTTACTTCAGAATACGAAAAGTCGTCAAGTTCAAATACTCAAAACCAGCTCAATGAACAATATCCTGGAGAGTGGTTTTACAATGAACGCGCTTACCCAGATAATTTCATTAATGTTCGAGCCATCCAAGAAGCAGAACAACAAGTAAGGCAAATACTTAATAATCGATCTACGATCGGCAATTGGGAGCTTGAAGGCCCTATCAATACAGGAGGTCGAATTACAGACTTAGTACTTTCACCAGATGATGACGATACTTTTTACGCCGGAGCTGCTACGGGGGGTATTTTTAAAACAACAGATCGCGGACTCAATTGGACTCCTATATTTGATGATCAAGCGAAACTTTCCATTGGAGATATCGCCATTGCTGAGTCAAATGCCAATGTTTTGTACGTTGGTACAGGAGAAGCTAATGGAAGTGTTAATACTGGTGCCTTTTTTGGAGATGGTGTCTATAAAACGACAGATGCAGGAGCTACGTGGAATAATGTGGGCCTCCCCGATAGTCAACATAGTGGCAGATTGACGGTCGATCCAACTGATGAAGATCGAGTATTTGCCGCCGTCACAGGAAAACTCTACGGATACAATGCCGAAAGAGGCGTCTACAGAACACTTAATGGTGGAACTTCTTGGGAACAAGTACTGCACGTTACAGATTCTACAGGAGCTATTGATGTTGCCATGAACCCAGATAATACAGATATTATTTTCGCCGCTATGTGGGAGCGAACTCGAAAGCCATGGCAACGAGATTATGGAGGAGTCACCTCAGCAATTCACCGTTCTACTGACGGTGGTGATACTTGGGAAGAACTGGGAGCTGGAAATGGGTTGCCTGCACCAAATATTCAAACAGGACGTATTGGCTTATCCGTATCTCAATCAGATCCAGGAACAATTTATGCCTCTTTTACTACCAATCAAATTACCAATGTTTTTAATGGTCTTTATAAATCCACAGACAACGGAGATAACTGGACACTAGTAGCTTTATCGGACATACAGAATGTAAATTCCTCATTCGGTTGGTATTTCGGAAATATCCGTGTAAATCCAGCTAACGCCGAGGATGTTATGGTGCTTGGACAAAGTTTATTTAGAACTACTAATAGCGGGGCCAATTGGACTCAAGTAAATGGCATGCACGTTGACCATCACGCCATGCAATTTTCTACCAATGATCCTAATTTTATTTTGGCGGGCAATGATGGAGGAATCTACAAATCTGAAAATGGTGGAAGTAGCTGGACTAAATTTACCAACCTACCTATCACTCAATTTTACAATATTGAAGTCGATAACCTAGACCCTACTCGACTTTATGGTGGAACCCAAGACAATAATACCATTAGAACCATTACGGGAAGCGATAATGACTGGTCGTCTGTTTGGGGAGGTGATGGATTCCATGTTAATGTTGATCCTGTAGACAATAATTTTATTTATGTCGAATCACAATTTGGAAACTTAGGTCGGTCCACTGATGGAGGAAACAACTTTCAAAGTGCTACCGACGGAATCGATTTCAACGATAGAAATAATTGGAATACGCCCGTAGTAATTTCTCCATTTGACACGGAGGTGGTTTACTATGGAACTAATAGACTTTATAGTTCAAATCGGGCTGTATTTTGGACTGCCATTAGTCCAGACCTCACCGATGGACCTCACCCAAGTGGATCACTTAGCTATGGAACATTAACAGCTATTGGTGCCTCTTATCTCAATACCAATACGATCTATACCGGTAGTGATGATGGAAATGTTAATGTCACTTTTGATGGAGGAGCCACCTGGTCTAACATAAGTACAGGATTACCAGATCGATATATCACATCCATCGCCGTTTCTCCGTCGGATGATTTAACCGCCTATGTGGCACTGTCAGGTTACCAAGAACTGGATTACGACCCACACATTTTTAAAACTACAGACGGCGGACAGACATGGAACCCTATCGCTGGAAACCTTCCTAATATTCCAGTAAATGATATTCTTGTTAATAGTACCGAGACTATGTTGTATGCAGCAACCGATTTAAATGTATGGTATTCTCAAGACGACGGTCTTAATTGGACCATTCTTGGCGACAACTTACCACTTACCCTAACGAGAGATCTCAAACTGCACGAACCTAGCAATATTTTATATGCAGGAACCTACGGAAGATCCATGCATAGTTTCGATTTGAGTCAGATTGTTCTCGCTAATGACGATTTTTCTATTGGAGCCAATGAATTGATTATATACCCGATACCTGCGACTTCAGAAATTAACTTGATACATCGTTTTACTTCGGAAGGAACCATTGCGCTGTATGACATGACAGGGAAGCTTGTTAAAAACTTGTTTACAGGAAACCTTTCGGAAACAATTGTAGAACCGATAACGATTGATGAAATTGCCTCAGGAGTTTATTTTCTAAAAGTGGATAGTAACGCTAAAAGTGTAACTAAAAAATTGATTGTTCAATAACCCATTATAGAATATCTAACATTTCAGAAGCCCTTGTTAGCAATCTAAAATTTGGATGCGTAACGGGCTCTTTTACCCGTTCGTGTATCCATGTAGTATGAAACGGAACATGAAAGGCATGTCCGCCAATATCTAACACTGGAAGAATATCACTTTTCACACTATTTCCAACCATCAAAAATTCTCCAGATAGAATGTCTAAATGATTGACCAATTTCTGATAGTGTCTAGGTTGTTTATCACTTACAATTTCTATGTGGTGAAAATAGGGCTCTAATCCCGATTTAATCAACTTACGCTCTTGATCTAATAAATCACCTTTAGTAGCCATCACCAGTCGGTACTTAGAAGATAGGTACTCCAAAGTTCCCTCAATTCCATCAATTAGCTCTACGGGAGCTTCCAACATTCGTTTTCCTATCCCAATAATTTCGGATATAATTGTATTGGATACCTGTCCTTCAGAAAACTCAATGGCGGCTTCTACTAAGGACAATGTAAATGGTTTGATTCCATACCCATACATTGGAAGATTTTTCATTTCCATTTCAAATAAACGCTTATTGCACTCTTCTTGAGGTAGAAAATCTTTCATCAACACACAAAAGTCACGCTCAGCCTCGCGAAACAAAGTTTCGTTTACCCACAACGTATCATCTGCATCGAATGCAATTGCTTTTATTTGCGATAACATTATCTAACGAGCTTCTTGTATTTAATACGCTTCGGAATTAAATCGCCCCCTAAGCGTTGCTTTTTATTTTCCTCATATTCGCTAAATCCTCCTTCAAAGAAATACACCTGACTATCACCTTCAAAAGCCAGTATATGGGTGCAAATTCTATCCAAGAACCAACGGTCGTGACTAATCACCACCGCGCATCCTGCAAAGTTTTCTAGGCCTTCCTCTAAAGCACGTAAGGTGTTTACGTCTAAATCATTAGTTGGCTCATCTAGCAACAAGACATTTCCTTCTTCTTTGAGCGTCATAGCTAAATGCAGTCGGTTTCGTTCTCCACCTGATAATAAGGACACCTTTTTATTTTGTTCACTTCCACTAAAATTGAAACGACTCAAATAAGCTCTGGAGTTTACTTGTTTACCTCCCATCATCACCAACTCTTGTTCATCGCTAAAGTTTTGCCATATGGATTTTTCGGCATCTATATTAGAGTGTGCCTGATCTACATAAGCAACTTTGGCAGTCTCACCTATCTTAAATTCTCCCTTATCTGGAGTTTCTTCTCCCATAATCATTCTGAATATCGTAGTCTTACCAGCTCCGTTAGGTCCAATAATACCCACAATTCCAGCTTGTGGTAGGTTGAAATTTAAATCTTCATAGAGTAGTTTATCGTCGTACGCCTTACTAACGCCATTGGCCTCAATCACATTAGTCCCTAAACGAGGCCCATTTGGAATATAAATTTCAAGCTTCTCATCCAATTGCTTTTGGTCCTGACTCATCAATTTGTCATAATTTTTTAAACGCGCCTTTTGTTTAGTTTGACGTCCTTTCGCTCCTTGTCGAACCCACTCTAACTCTCGCTCTAAGGTTTTCTGACGTTTGGATGCCGATTTGCTTTCTTGGGCTAAACGCTTCGATTTCTGATCCAACCATGAAGAGTAATTACCTTTCCAAGGAATTCCTTCTCCTCGATCTAATTCCAATATCCATCCCGCTACATTATCTAAGAAATATCTATCGTGAGTCACGGCAATTACTGTTCCTTTATACTGTGCCAAATGATGTTCTAACCAATGCACACTCTCTGCATCTAAGTGGTTCGTAGGCTCATCTAGTAATAGTATATCTGGTTCTTGTAATAGCAACCTGCACAAGGCCACTCGTCGGCGTTCTCCACCAGACAAAACACCAATTTTCTTTTCAGCGTCCGGTGTGCGCAGCGCATCCATTGCAATTTCAAGTTTAGTATCTAACTCCCAAGCATTCGAGGCATCAATTTGATCCTGAAGCACCGCTTGACGATCCATCAATTTTTGCATTTTATCTGCGTCACTATAGACCTCTTCAAGTCCAAATTGATCATTAATACTATTATATTCATCTAAGATAGCTACTGTTTCGGCAGCTCCTTCTTTTACGACATCCATCACTGTTTTTTCAGGATCTAGTTGTGGTTCCTGTTCTAAATATCCAACGGTATATCCAGGAGAAAATACAACATCGCCTTGATAGTTTTTATCCACTCCGGCAATGATCTTAAGCAAAGTGGACTTACCACTTCCATTAAGACCTAAAATTCCAATTTTCGCACCGTAGAAAAAACTTAGGTATATATTTTTAAGCACAGGGGTTTGCGCATTCTGAAAGGTCTTAGTTAGACCTGACATAGAAAAGATTACTTTTTTATCGTCAGACATATATATGGTATTAATTGATGGTTATTAGTCTTTATTACACTCTTCCTTTAAGGGCATTAAACACCCAAGCTATAGCAAAAAATCCGATTCCAACAGCGGCAAATCCCCAACCAGCAACATCGTCATATCTAAAGGCTCCAAGCGCTATGAGCGCACATCCTACAATAATCATTATTAGAGTTGCCCAAGTTAGGACGGTATTTTTATTCATCATATTCAGAAAGTTTAAATTGCTAAGCTTCAGCTTTAATGCTAAAAGTAAGCCCACAAATATCGGGAAATATTCACAGAAACACTACTGCGTAAAAGGGCATTTCGTATTTTAGCACAAATCAAATTGCAAAATGGATATCAACTTCAATAAAAACGAAGACCACAACAAACTACTTCTTTCAGAATTACGCAGAAAACTCGCCAAAGTTAAATTAGGCGGTGGACAAAAGCGCATTGAAAAGCATCATTCCAAAGGGAAAATGACCGCACGTGAGCGTATCGATTATCTTTTGGATGCAAAAAAATCGAAAATCGAAATTGGAGCTTTTGCTGGTGAAGGTATGTACGAGGAACACGGCGGGTGCCCTAGTGGTGGAGTGGTAGTTAAAATTGGATATATTCAGGGGAAACAATGCATGGTAGTGGCAAACGATGCCACTGTAAAAGCAGGAGCCTGGTTTCCAATTACTGGTAAGAAAAACCTACGAGCTCAAGAAATCGCCATAGAAAATAGGTTGCCAATTATATACCTAGTAGATAGTGCCGGTGTTTATTTACCTATGCAAGATGAAATATTTCCGGATAAAGAACACTTTGGCCGGATATTTAGGAACAACGCCGTGATGAGTAGTATGGGAATTACACAAATTGCCGCTGTTATGGGAAGTTGTGTTGCCGGAGGTGCCTATCTTCCTATTATGAGTGACGAAGCGCTCATCGTTGATAAAACTGGAAGTATCTTTCTAGCGGGAAGTTATTTGGTAAAAGCGGCCATTGGAGAGAGTATTGACAATGAAACCTTAGGAGGCGCAACAACACATTGTGAAATTAGCGGAGTTACCGATTATAAGTCGAAAGACGATAAAGATGCTTTGGATACCATAAAAAGTATTGTAGGTAAAATAGGGGAATCGGAGGTAGCTGGTTTTAACAGAATAACAGCTCAGAAACCGACCGAAAACCCCGAAGACATTTTTGGTATCCTCCCAAAATCTCGCGCGGACCAATACGATATGCGAGAAATCGTAAAACGATTGGTTGATGGTAGTGAATTTGAAGAATATAAAGAAGGCTATGGCAAAACCATTTTAACGGGTTATGCCCGAATCGATGGCTGGGCCGTTGGTATTGTCGCCAATCAAAGAAAGCTCGTTAAAACCAAAAAAGGAGAGATGCAATTTGGTGGTGTTATCTATAGTGATAGCGCGGATAAAGCAACTCGCTTTATTGCCAATTGCAACCAGAAAAAGATTCCGTTAGTTTTTCTACAAGACGTAACAGGGTTCATGGTGGGAAGTAAAAGTGAACATGGAGGAATCATTAAGGATGGTGCAAAGATGGTAAATGCCGTGAGTAATAGTGTGGTACCTAAATTCACTATCGTCATTGGAAATTCCTATGGTGCAGGAAACTATGCGATGTGTGGTAAAGCTTATGATCCAAGACTTATTGCTGCTTGGCCAAGTGCCGAACTTGCAGTAATGAGTGGAAACTCTGCTGCAAAAGTGCTATTACAAATAGAAACTGCTTCCTTAAAAAAACAAGGAAAAGAAATCTCAGAAAAAGAAGAAAAAGAACTCTATGATAAAATTAAGGCACGTTATGACCATCAGATTTCACCTTACTATGCCGCCTCAAGGATTTGGACTGATGGAGTAATCAACCCACTAGATACGAGAACTTGGATCTCTATGGGCATAGAAGCTGCCAACCATGCACCCATAGAAAAACCATTTAATTTAGGTGTGATACAGGTATAATAAAACCAAATAAATCCATGTTGCTGAGTGCGAAAACCGTCATACGAACTAAAAACTTTGAGGCCTCCAAAACTTTTTATACCGAGCTTCTGGAATTAAAGGTTTTTGAAAAATACGATGACGGCGACGGTTCAAAAGGCATCATTTGTCAAGTTGGGTTTGAAAACAGTACTGCATTTATTGAGATTTCAGAAATTTCAACCGAACATGACTACTTTCAGGAAGCCTTTGAAAATTCGATAACCCATGACAAAATAGATATTCAGATTAAAACAACCGATATTCAGTACTGGGCAGATCGATGTAAAGATAGATGGCCCACAAGAGGCCCTGTTCTTCGACCATGGGGATCTTACTATCTTTACTTACGTGATCCTGACGGATTGCAAATTATCCTTTATCAAGAAACCTAATACCTATCATCTTATCGCTACTCTAAAAGCATCTAGATATTTTTACCTACTCCTACTTATTCTTGCAGGAGAAGCCGTTTTTATCTTGCCATTTGTATTAACAAGAGTATTTAGACCCACGGTTTTAGAGGCATTTAGCATGACAAATCTTGAACTTGGAACTATTCAAGCTGTATATGGTATTGTAGCGCTTCCCTCCTATTTATTGGGAGGTCCTTTGGCTGATAGATTCCCTCCCAGAAAGTTAATTGCATTTGCCCTTTGGTTAACCGCCCTTGGTGGTTGGTTTTATGGCACTTATCCTTCTCTATTGTCTTTAAAGATTTTATATGGTTATTGGGGATTCACGACTATTTTTCTTTTTTGGGCTCCGATGATTAAAGCAACTCGTATTTGGGGAGGTAAATACGATCAAGGAAAAGCATTCGGATTTTTAGATGGTGGACGAGGACTCGTAGGAGCTTTATTTGGTCTTCTAGGAGTCTTGATATTTTCATTCTTCATCGTGGGTGAAATAGACAACATTCAATTCGTTGAGCGTAAATCGGCATTTCAATTTGTTATCTGGATCTCTTCGGCAGTAGTTGCTTTCATTGGAATACTGGTATGGTTTTTCTTGAAGTCTTCAGAAAAAAACAAACAAATCCTTTTAGATAAAATAACCACAAAAGACATTCGAACTGTTTTAAAAATCAAATCAGTTTGGTTACTAATGATCATCATTGTCTGCGCTTATGTTGGTTATAAACTCACCGGATTATTTGCGTCCTATGCCAACAGCGTAATGCAATATAACGAAATTGAATCGGCGAAGGTAGGTACCTTTTTATTGTTTATTCGACCTATAGTTGGAGTTCTTATTGGATTTATTGCCGATAAAAGTAGAGTAACTTTATGGCTCCTTTATGGGTTTATTTTTAGTATAATTGGCGCTGTCCTATTCGCTACTGGAATAATCACTCCAAATGACAATTATCTTTTCTTGCTTTCGGTTTGCATTACGGCTACTGGAATTTACGCAGCTCGCTCTTTATATTTTGCAACCATGGAAGAAGGACGAATTCCGTTAGTCCTAACAGGAACTGCCGTTGGGCTCATCTCTCTAGTTGGATATACACCAGATATTTTTGCTGGCGCGGCTATGGGATATCTACTCGACGAGTCTCCCGGACTAATAGGCCACCAAAACACCTTTTGGATGTTGGTTGGTTTTTCAGTTATTGGTCTTCTAGCGACTCTTTTACTTTACAAAATAACCGATCATAAGAAAACTTAATGCCACGCTCAAAATTGTTACTCTTCTTAATTTATTACAAAATATTGATCATTGCGCTTTATAAAAATCGCCTGCAATCAAGTTTATATCGCTAAAAATCAGTATCTTATATGTGTTAAACAATATGTAGCACTCATGGGAACAATAAAAACACTTAACAAATGGGCGAATGCTCACACCTACTACCCACTTGATTTTATACGTATAGCCTTAGGGGGCTTTCTTGTAGTAAAAGGTTTTAATTTTATGGGAAACACTTTAGAATTACTGGAATTAATTAAACCCATGCAGAGTCTTGTTGGTGAGATGATTGCCATTCATTATGTAGTTCCAGCTCATTTTATTGGGGGCTTGCTCATTGCTGTTGGATTATTAACAAGATGGGCAGCAATCGCCCAGCTTCCAATACTAATCGGTGCCGTCATTATTAACTTTGCAGGCGCGATGCACCCATTGGATTTTCTCCTCGCTGGTTGTGCTCTTGTATTGTGTATTTTCTTTTCCTTTTATGGTTCTGGAAAACACTCCGTAGACAAATATTTAAAAATGCAGCAATAGTTACCATTCAATGGCCTTAATCGCTTCTTGTCTTCCGTTGACATAACGAAAGCCTTCTTGGCCATAAAACCCGGCTTCCTCCAGCATAATGCGAATATCCTTTTGCCATACTTTTAAGGTAACCGTTGTATTTAACTCGATGGCATAAACTGTATTTTTATACAGTGGGTAATCTCCAGTGCCCGCTACACCCCCTTGGCTATCCCACATTCCTATAGTAGGTCCTGCACTATGTCCATAGACTCCTAGCGGGTGTGTATAAATTGAAGGGCGTAGTCCTTCCAACTTCCCTTCGGAAAGGGATTTTAGTAAGATTTCGTTACCCGTCTGTCCAGCAACGAAATTGCTGGTGAATATATCTTGAATTCTATTCCCTTCTGAAAAGGCTT
>JAHZIZ010000434.1 GCA_022601215.1 Bacteroidota bacterium | reverse complement strand
TATATTGAGTTACCTCCGTTTCTAAAACAATTACGTCTATTTCAGTGGCTCCGCGATCTATGGCCTCTTTAATAGGTACAATACTACCAAAACCTCCGTCGGCATATTCACAGCCTCCTTTTTTCACCAAACTCATAAAGGGAATGTAATTACATGAAATCCATATCCAATCGCAAAACTCATCATACGTAGTATCTTTTATGGATTTATATTCCACTTCCATCACCGTTAAATTGGACACGGTGATCACAATGTCTTTATCGCTTTTTTTTAGTTGTTCAAACTCTTCTTGGGTAAGGGTTTTCCTTATGAGCTTTCTAAGATTTTTACTTTCACCAAAGGTCTTGGCCCCTTTAAAAAAATTAAACAGCACTTTTAAATGATTAATAGAAATTTGTTGCTCTCCCCATTTACCTTTCTTAATAGTAAAAGGACAAATACTAAAAATAGAATGCTGATTCACAGAAGTATAGACATCCTTTATTTTTTGGATCTTATTGTGCGCCAGATGAGAAATTAACAAACTCCCCGTGGAGGTTCCAATGTATAAGTCATATTCTCGACCCATTTCTTCTTTTAGATATTGAGCCACTCCGCCAGCAAATGCTCCTTTGCTTCCTCCTCCAGAAATTACCAATGCTTTCATATCTATACTAGGTTTTGATGTTGAAATTAGATTGAACTTAATCATTTAAATTAAGCTATGCTCAAAGGTCTTAAATTTACTGGATGGAAAGCTTTTATTCTTAAGGAACATTTTTTCTTTATCCAAAAGAACATATGACCATCAATTACGGGTTACTTTGCCTTATACTATGTAATTATTTGTTTATCCTCTTCATTTTCTTTGATTGTCCAAAGAAAACGAAGCAAAACAAAAGACACCTTTTCCGAGGAATTTTTCAGTTAAACTGAAAACCGTACTCAAAACTTTGCGGATTTGAAAACAAATCCTGAATCTCGAAGCTTTTGAGTCCTATTCTCCTGAAAAGGGCTTAACCAAAATTTGTCTTTCTAACTATAACAGGTGTATTATAAGTAAAGATCTTAAATTTACGCTATGGAATTTGATTTTCCCATACGTAAAATCATACATGTAGATATGGATGCTTTTTACGCCTCTGTGGAGCAACTGGACAACCCAGACTTGCGAGGCAAACCTATTGCTGTAGGTGGCGGTGGAAAAAGAGGTGTGGTAAGTGCTGCGAGTTATGAGGCGAGAACGTTTGGTGTACGATCTGCTATGGCAGGTGCATTAGCGGCTAAACTATGCCCAGAACTTATTTTTGTTCGCACCAATTTTGAGCGGTATACAGAAGTTTCGCAGCAAATCAGAAAAATATTTCACGAGTTCACAGATCTGGTACAACCCTTATCATTAGATGAAGCCTATCTCGACGTAACAGAAAACAAAAAAGGCCTTCCAAGCGCCACGTTAATCGCCCAGGAAATAAGAAAAGAGATACGGCTAAAAACAGGTTTAAATGCTTCGGCTGGCATCTCCATCAATAAGTTTATAGCCAAAGTAGCCAGCGATATCAACAAACCCAATGGACAAAAAACCGTCCCGCCAGAAGAGGTAATCTCATTCCTTGAGACCTTGGATATCAAAAAATTCTACGGCGTTGGGAAGGTTATGAAAGAAAAGATGTACCGACATGGCATTTATACCGGGAAAGACTTAAAAGGGAAGTCGGTCGAGTTTCTTCAGGAGCACTTTGGGAAGAGTGGTGCGTTTTACTATGATATTGTTAGGGGAATTCAGCAGAGTAAGGTACAACCCGATAGCACTCGTAAGTCCTTAGCAGCAGAACGAACCTTCAACGAAAACATTTCCTCAGAAATCTTTATGCTGGAACGTTTGGAGGATATTGCTATGGAGGTAGAGCGTCGTCTTAAAAAAAGTAAAGTAGCTGGAAAAACGGTGACTCTTAAAATTAAATACAGTGATTTTACGTTACAAACCCGTTCCAAGACGCTACCACTGTTTATTTCCAGCAAAGAGCTCATCATGGAAACTGTTAAAGATTTGTTATTTCAGCAAGGGATGAAAAATTCGGTACGCTTGTTGGGAATTAGTTTATCAAACCTCAATAATGAGGATAAAAAACAATCAAAGCCTCCTCCCGAAAAGGAGATCGATGTACAACTTAAATTAGACTTTTAGCCTGTGAAGCAAAACTACTTTTGAATCTTAATTATTAACTTTTAATACTGTCAATTATGAAAAAAGTAGTTTTAATTTGTACTGCAGCCGTTGTTACTGCCACCTTCTTATCTTGTAAAAACAACACCTCAAATGATCTTGAAACTTCCTCTTCGGAAGTAGAAATCACTTCAGAAACGAATACCGATGAAATCGCCATGGTGACTTCAGAAGAATTAAACGCTGAAAGCACTGCTCAATATATGTACGTCACGGCACCGAGCGGATTGAGTTTACGTGAATACAACAACTTACAAAGTGAAAAACTAGCTCGTATGCCATACGGCACCAAAGTGACCGTGGTAAATACCGTAGGAAAATCTACCATGAAAGTGGGGGGGATAAAGGGGGCCATGGACGAGGTAGCATTCAATCACAAAAAAGGCTTCGCTTTCAACGGGTACCTATCCAAGTACTTCCCTCCAGAGCGAGATATCACCGCAAAAGGGTACGCTAGCGAATTACAAGTATTGTTCCATGACGTAGTCTATACCGAAGAAAAGGGTGGCACTGCGAGTCAGCCGTCCAATGCAGAAGCCATTAGTCTTCCTGGAGCCGAATGGCACGAAGCTTTCTTTACGGCACAACGATTATTCGATTTTCCTAAGGAATTTACTTTTCCAAATCCGAAAGGAAAAAAGACGGAAACCATTTTTGACGGAAAGCCTAAAAAAGGAGTATGGGTAAGTCAGTTAGAAGTGAACAGAGCCGATAATGAATTACAAAAAATTGAATACGTATACAGTTCTGAAAAATTTGATAGTAAAGTAACGATTGAAAAAGTAGGTGATGCTATGAAAATTAGTAAGAGTGAGGCAATAAAATAACCTGTTTTATACAATCATATAAAATACCAAGCCATAGGCTTGGTATTTTTTTTTGCTCATGGTAAGGTCTCGACTTAATTGGTCTACAACATCATTATCATAGTCTCTAGTAATGAATATTCCACTTTTGTAAATTAACTTAATCTTGAACTATCTTCTCTATCAATTTATCTACATGGGGTTTTATCAATTCTGGTCTTCCCCATGCAATTTCATGCCCCGTATTAGGGGTCGTGATAATCTCAATAGTAGGGAAGGTTTCTTTGGTATAATTTACATTCCCATACGGCACAATGTCATCCTTATCACCGTGAATATGAATGACCGGAACCCCTAACTCCTTCCAGTCTTTTTCTAATCTCGCTAATTCTTTGGCATGTACCATCTTTTCATCTCCAGCGACTCTATAACCAGTAGGAACCATCCATCGAGTTAGCCAGAACTGAGTCCACAAGACCCCTTTAATATGTTTCTCTTGCTCGGGATCAATCGCGGGAGAGATCATGACAACTCCTTTGACATTGCTATTTAAAACAGCCACTCTTGCCGCCAAAGGCCCGCCATAGGAGGAACCTATAGCAATAACATTTTCCAATTCGTATGCCTTAAATAGTGCACTCATAATATCCGCCTGCAGCGTAATATCTGGCATTTCATCACCAAAATTCGAGTAGCCGTAACCCGGTCTATCAATGGCAATCATATTCGCTTTTTTCAATAACGTAGTATCCTGTAAATAAGCATTCCAGGCAGAAAGCGAGCTGGGAGAACCATGGAAAAAAACAAGATTGATTTTGTTATTTGGACGACTAACCTCTTGTATTCTAATGGTAAGATCAAGAGAATCTACCGCATAGTAAGAAACTTTTGACGGTATGTTTTTCTTCTGAAATCGCTCGGTAATTTCACTATCAGTTTCGCGCCATTGCAAGGTTGTACAGGAGGGAAAAGCCATAATCGTTAGTAACACGGCACTTATTCTCCAAAACAACGCTTTCATATTAAAACAATTTATACTTGAGAAACTCTTAGCGTATTCACCATTCCTTTGTCTACAATAGGCATGGCAGCAAGATTGATAAGATAATCCCCTTTCTCTACAAAGCCTTTTTCATGAGCAATTCTATTCACATCCTGCACCGTCTCATCGGTACTGACAAACTTGTCATAATAAAAGGCCTTTACGCCCCACAGCAAATTAAGCCTTGAAAGTATTCTATGGTTAGAAGTGTAGACAAGTATGTGTGCGCTTGGTCTCCAGGCCGAAATTTGAAAGGCCGTATAACCACTATTGGTTAGCGTACAGATAGCTTTGGCTTCAATTTCGTTAGCCATAATTGCCGCATGATAACAAACGGATTTGGTAATATATCTGTTGGTCCTAATATGTGGTGGGAGTTGAGGAACTTGTATCAATTCACTTCCCTCAACTTGCTTGCAAATATTGGCCATTTTTTCGATTACCTGAACGGGATATTTCCCTACGGAAGTTTCCCCCGAAAGCATCACGGCATCGGCTCCATCCATCACGGAGTTAGCCACATCATTTACTTCTGCTCGAGTTGGCGTTAAAGAAGTAATCATAGTTTCCATCATTTGTGTGGCTATAATTACCGGAATTCTAGCTCTCTTGGCAGTAAGCACTAATTCTTTCTGAATAAGGGGTACTTCTTCAGCAGGCACTTCTACCCCTAGATCTCCTCTGGCGACCATTAAACCATCACAGTACGCCACAATTTTATCGATATTCTGAACCGCTTCAGGTTTCTCTATCTTGGCTATAATTGGAATTTTATGCTCACTATGGGCTTCAATAAGGGCTTGCAACTCTTTAAGATCATCTGCATGACGTACAAAAGATAAAGCAATCCAATCCACTTGTTGAGAAATAGCAAACACGGCATCTTCTTTATCTTTATCTGTTAAGGCTGGTAGCGAAATATTCGTGTTCGGTAAATTAACTCCCTTTTTAGAACGGAGCGGACCTCCCTGAATTACCTTAGTGGTTACCGTATCTTTCTTATTGGTCTTCACTACTTCGAACATCAATTTCCCATCGTCTAAAAGCACACGTTCTCCTTTCTTAACATCCTGAGGAAAATTGTCATAGTTCATATAAACCCTTTTGCGGGTTCCTTCAAACTCATCTCCAGTACAGAAATCAATGGTATCACCTGGTTGCACTACCACCTCTTCTTTCATAACCCCTACTCGAAGTTTAGGTCCCTGTAAATCCCCGAGAATGGCAGTACTGGTTCCTAGTTCCTTTCCTAGTTCTCGTATCATAATAACGCGCTCCTTCACGTCCTCATAATCGGCATGAGAGAAATTAATTCGAAATACATTTACCCCGGCAAGAATCATTTTCTTTAGGGTTTTCTTACTGCTGGTAGCGGGCCCTAAGGTAGCTACGATCTTAGTTTTCTTTTGAGATGGCATTTAGTTAAATATTAAGTGATGTTGTGATTTTATGCTTTCGTTATCGACAGTATATGCCGAAATCACTTGGTTAATTTCGTTTAATAAGGCGATGTTTTTTCTAAGAGGTACTTGATCGAAATCGGATTCTATCTTCAAGAAAAAATCTACATTCTTAAATTCAGGCAACAGAGTTTTGGTTACCGTTCTTTCCGAAAGGGTTGCAAACAAACCCCCAGCATTTTCTTCTTGGGCTACTTTCAGCTTACATTTATTACTTACTAGGTAATAGGTGGTATACTGAAATTCATCCACAAACTCGAAAATAGGAAAACTAGCGGCGGTATCATCAACTATAAACTCCAAATCGGCAGCCTGTCTTTTCAGACGCAACTGCAGGTATTTATTCAACAAAAAAGCCAACTTGAACGGCTCCTCACTACAATGAATAGCGAGTAGTGAATACTCCTCACCTAGATCATCATCTAAGATTATTTTATGAACCGCCATTTCCTATTTTTTATTAAAAATAGAAATAGTTTTTGGTACTATACCGACGGTATGGATTAAATTTAAGCTAATTGTATACGAAAACGTTTGGGAAAAATGAAATGCCATTCTATTACGACTGAATTTTCATCTCTTTTTGCAATTTATAGTACGCTCTTTTCGCTGCGCGCTCCTCTGCCTTTTTCTTTGAAGTGGCTCGTGCTTTTGCCACCGTATGTTGTTCCAACTCAAGTTTTACAGCAAAATGCTTCAACGGATCTTTGCCTGTATCTTCGTAAGTATTGAATTTAAAGGGTTTCTTATTTTTCTGACACCACTCTATAAAAAGACTTTTATAGCTAATGATTTTCCCTTCTAGTTTTTGAATATCCACATAGGGTTTGATCACACGACGATGAATAAATTTCTCACAACCTTTATATCCTTTATCTAAATAAATAGCTCCCACTAGAGCTTCGAAAACATTGCCATGAATGTTTTCTCCGAATTGCTTGGTTGAAATATTCGTCTTTACCAGGTTGATTAAGTTAAGATCTCTACCTAATTCGTTGAGATGCTCTCTACTTACAACTTTAGATCGCATTTTAGTGAGGTATCCCTCATTGCCTTCTGGCACTTTTTTAAAAAGGTGAGCTGCAATAACAGATCCCAACATGGCATCTCCCAAAAACTCTAAACGCTCGTAATTTTGAGGACGCCCATTGGTATTGGTACTGTTCATAGAACGATGCGTAAAAGCCTCTTCGTACACGTCAATATTAGTGGGTTTATATCCCAATATTTTTTTTAGTTGTACGTAAAATTCTCCGTCCTTGTCAGAACGGGAATTGAATATGTTTTTGAGGGAAGTCATAGAGGTCTAAGCGTCTAACTTCTTGAATAAAATACAAGCGTTATGACCGCCAAAACCAAAGGTGTTACTCATTGCTACATTAACAGCCCTTGGCTGTGCTTTGTTGAGCGTAAGGTTGAGTGATGGATCTATATTTTCGTCAACCGTAGTGTGGTTAATCGTAGGTGGAACTAAACTGTGTTCCATTGCCAAGATCGATGCAATAGCTTCTATAGCTCCGGCAGCACCTAATAAGTGCCCTGTCATCGATTTAGTAGAATTAATATTGATACTATTAGTATGAGCACCAAATATTTTGGAAATGGCCTTTAGTTCGGCCACATCACCCAAAGGCGTAGACGTTCCATGGGTATTAATGGCATCTACCTGATCTGGCGTCATTCCAGCGTCGCGTAAGCAATTAAGCATTACACGTTCTACACCAATACCATCGGGATGCGGAGCTGTCATGTGATAGGCATCACTAGACATTCCTCCACCCACAACTTCGGCGTAGATTTTTGCACCACGCTTTTTAGCGTGTTCGTATTCTTCAAGGATCAATGCTCCCGCACCTTCACCTAAAACAAAACCATCACGAGTCGCATCAAAAGGTCTTGAAGCTGTTTGTGGGGATTCATTTCTTGTTGACAGCGCATGCATGGCATTAAAACCACCCATTCCTGCTCGAGTAACTGCCGCTTCACTACCTCCAGTAACAATAATATCACAGTGACCTAAACGAATATAGTTTAAGGCATCTATCATAGCATTTGCTGAAGAAGCACAGGCCGAAACCGTTGTATAGTTGGGTCCCATAAACCCATGTTTGATAGAGATATTACCCGGGGCAATATCTGCAATCATTTTTGGAATAAAGAAGGGGTTGAAACGTGGCGTTCCATCCCCTTCTGCAAAATTTATCACCTCATCCTGAAAGGTTTTTAACCCTCCTATACCAGCTCCCCAAATAACACCAACTCTAAATTTGTCAACGCTATCCAAGTCAATTTTGGCGTCCTCAATAGCTTCAGAACTTGAAACTAAGGCATACTGCGCAAAACGATCTAGTTTTCGGGCTTCTTTCCTATCAAAATGATCCTGTGGATTGTAATTTTTTACTTCGCAAGCGAATTTCGTTTTGAACTTTTCAGCATCAAAATAAGTGATAGGCGCACAGCCACTCTTACCATTTTTTAATCCATCCCAATATTCTGAAATGTTACTACCAATGGGAGTGAGGGCACCAAGACCTGTTACTACAACTCGCTTTAATTCCATAGAAGAAGTAGTTTTATTTAGCCTCTTCTATGTATGAAATAGCTTGACCTACAGTCGCTATATTTTCAGCTTGATCGTCTGGAATCTGAATGTCGAATTCTTTTTCGAATTCCATAATAAGCTCAACCGTATCTAGTGAGTCTGCTCCTAAGTCGTTTGTGAAGCTAGCTTCTGTTACAACTTCGTTTTCGTCAACACCTAATTTGTCTACGATAATCGCTTTAACTCTTGATGCAATGTCTGACATAATTCTTTATTTTTAGATTTAATTATAAGTGGCAAAAATAAAATATTTTAATTTAAAACAATACTTTAAAGATAAAATGTGTCTTCAATGTAAACATTTTTAGGCGAAGTAAATCCTGATTGCCGTACTTTTGTATTTTATTTTAATTGTTTACTTCTTAACAACCCAACTAACTCTCTATGAAGAAGCGTATTGTCATTTTTGCTTCGGGTAGTGGTACCAACACTCAAAACATAATAACGTATTTTCAACAAGGCGAAGTAGCCGAGGTCGTTCGAGTGCTGTCAAACAAGAAGGATGCCAAAGTCCTTGAACGCGCAAAAGCCTTGAAAACAAAGGCCTCGTTCTTTACAAAAGAGGAATTAACTTCAGAAAAAGGAGTGCTTTCTTTGCTAAAAAGAGATGCGCCAGACTTAATTGTACTCGCCGGATTTCTTTGGAAATTTCCCGAATTAATTCTTCGAGAGTTTCCAAATCAAGTGGTAAATATACATCCCGCTCTTTTACCGAAATACGGTGGAAAGGGAATGTATGGGCATCATGTTCATAATGCGGTTGTGAACAATGGAGAATCAGAAACAGGGATTACCATACATTATGTGAATGAACACTATGATGAAGGTGCCATTATTTGTCAGAAAACTACCCCTGTGACCGCAGAGGACAGCCCTGAGGACGTTGCGAAAAAAGTACACCAATTAGAATATACTCATTTTCCCAAAGTAATAGCTTCATTGCTTCTTTCAGAAGAAAACAATACAAGCTCCGCAAACATAGACCCCCATAATCCCCAACCTTCAAAAGAAGGGGAGACACAATCATCTTAATGTATGTCTAAAAAAAAGCAGAAATATTATGTGGTATGGTATGGCAATCCGGCAGGCATCTTTGGTAGCTGGAAAGAATGTCAATTGTCCATAAAAGGGGTAAGTGGTGCACAGTATATGTCTTTTGAAACCTTTGAAGAGGCTAAGAAAGCGTATAATAAAGAGTATGCCGATTACAAAGGAAAAGGCACTAAAAAAAAGAAATCACTTTCTGCTGCTGAGAAAGCAAAATATGGTGACCCCAACTTATATTCTATTGCTGTAGATGCCGCCTCAAGTGGAAATCCTGGGCTTATGGAATATCGAGGCGTAGCTACGCAAACTCATAAACAACTCTTTCATCAAGGACCTTTTAAACAGGGGACTAATAATGTAGGAGAGTTTTTAGCCTTGGTCCATGGAC
>JAHZIZ010000433.1 GCA_022601215.1 Bacteroidota bacterium | reverse complement strand
CTAAGCAAACTGAACATTGGATAACTATTTAGACATATTCAAAAATTCGTATTCGGGTTATTTCAACTATTTATTAGATGAAATAACCCGTTTTCATTGGGAGAACTATTTCTATGGTTTAATTCTTGTCTCTGTCTTAGTTTGGGGCTTGGAACTTGCTTTTCCATGGAGAAAACAACAAAAAATATTTAGAAAAGATTTTTGGCTAGACACTTTTTATATGTTTTTCAATTTTTTCCTTCTGAACCTAATAATACTCATTGCCCTATCCAATACAACGGCAGCTCTTTTTAACGATCTACTAACTAAGCTTGGACTACCTATTCACTCTTTGCAGTTATTTGATGTAGATGCGCTTCCATATGGCCTAGGACTGGTTGTTTTCTTTTTTGTATCTGACTTCGTTCAATGGAATACCCATAGAATGCTACACCGAATTCCCTTTCTATGGAATTTTCACAAAGTACATCACAGTGTAAAACAAATGGGATTTGCAGCGCACTTACGCTACCATTGGATGGAACCTGTGGTCTATAAATCCATGTTATATATTCCACTTGCCCTTATTGGCGGGTTTGATGTAAAAGCAGTGGCAATTGTACATTTCTTCGCACTAACCATAGGACATCTTAATCATGCTAATTTAGGTTGGGATTACGGTATCCTAAAATATATCCTGAACAATCCAAAAATGCATATCTGGCATCATGCCAAGAAATTACCAACCCATGTTAAGTATGGAGTAAATTTTGGACTAACCTTAAGCATTTGGGACTATCTCTTTACTACGGCTCATGTTCCCCATAACGGAAGGGACATTGAATTAGGCTTTCATGGAGACGAAAATTTTCCAAATAATTTTTTGGAACAAGAATTGTTTCCAATTAAATCCAAGAAATAATTTTTTACGTAAATAATAGTAATCAAAGAAATATGAAACAACGTCTATACATACCATTGGCAATAGTTTTTTTAACCAGCTGCGGAGGTAGTAAGAAAGTGGTTAAAGCCCCTATGGAAAAGGACCTAAAGGTTGTAAATATTGATACCATTCCTAGGGTTATAGAAGTTATTAAAGACACCATCGTTGAAGTCGTGGTTGAAGGGGTGCCTGAAATCAAGGAAGAAGTTGAGCGTATACCAGAAACAGTGGAGATCTTTAATCATTCTATATGGAATACACTATTACAGGAACATGTCTCTCCTCAAGGCATTGTGAACTACGAAGGTTTCAGACAACAAAAAGGGGTGCTTAGAGAATACATTTCATCCCTTGGAGTACAAATGCCCTCCGAAAACTGGACACAAGAGGATAAACTGGCCTATTGGATGAATGCATACAACGCAATGACAGTAGACCTTATTTTACGTAATCTCCCGCTAGAAAGCATAAAAGACATTGACAAGCCATGGAACCAACGCCTATGGAAGTTAGGAAACAAATGGTATAATCTGGATGAGATTGAACATCAAATATTACGCAAAATGAATGATCCAAGAATTCATTTTGGAATTAATTGCGCGAGCTTTTCGTGCCCACCTATTTTAAACGAAGCCTTTACTTCTCAAACTGTAGACACTCAATTAGAAGCCTTAGCAAAACGCTTTATCAACGATACCAAACGAAACATCATTAGCGAAGACCTAATACAAATTTCTAAAATTTTTAATTGGTTCGCCAAGGATTTTAAAACGGATGGGAACCTTATCGATTTCCTAAACAAATATTCGGATACGCCAATTAATAAAAAAGCTCGTAAAAGTTATAAAGACTATGATTGGTCGCTAAACAATTAACATGACACGAATTACAACACTATTTTCTCTTATCATTCTTGCAACTTTTATGCAGGGCTGCGCCTTATTTTCAGCGGCTGGATTAAGTACGCAAGGACAGCCTATTAAGCAGGTGAATCAACCACTAGTTTCGATTGATTCTAAACCACGAGTGGATCATAGTAGTTGGAATACCTTGCTCAAAAAACATGTAAGTTGGGATGGAAAAGTAAACTACAAAGGGTTTATTACAGATCGAGATACCTTACAATCCTATTTGGATATACTTAAGAAAAATGAACCACAACAAGACTGGCCAGTTCAAGAACTATTAGCCTACTACATCAATCTATATAACGCGCATACGGTACAGCTAATAGTAGAAAATTATCCTGTACAAAGCATAAAAGATATTAATGGAGCATGGACGAAAGGCATTGTTACCATTGGGAGTAGAAATTTGTCCTTGGGAGGTATAGAAAATGGAATCTTAAGAAAAATGAACGAACCCCGTATTCATTTTGCTATAAACTGTGCTTCTATCTCGTGTCCAAAATTATTAAACGAAGCCTACACTCCTAATAAAATAAACGAACAACTCACTTTGGTCACTCAATACTTTATTGGAAGTGAAAAAAATGAACTGAGTAGTAACCCCCCTAGAATTTCTGCTATATTTAAGTGGTATGCCAAGGATTTTATGGTGGCAGGCAAACAAAATGTAGTTGGTTACATTAATCAGTACGCTTATCCTAGCATCGAACCTGGAGTTGAACCAGATTTTTTAGAATACAACTGGGATTTAAACCAGCAACATTAGCTATAACCTTATGATATCAATTGTCATACCTGTACTGAATGAGGCTAAAAATATTGCCGATTTGCTCGCACATATTACACAGGTTTCCAACCCTACAAATATTACAAAAATCATTGTTGTTGATGGTGGCAGTCTAGATGACACTGTAGAAGAGGTAGAACGGTTTAAAAGAACACATTCTAATTCAAATCCTTGTGTTGAGTTACTTTTGACTGAAAAGGGTCGAGCCCATCAAATGAATCAGGGTGCTAGACTCGTTAAAGGAGGTATTCTTTATTTTTTACACGCCGATTCGTTCCCCCCAAGAGGGTTTGACGATCTCATAGTTTCTGAAGTTAAGAAAGGTAATAATGCCGGTTGTTTTCAAATGAGATTTGATAGCAACCATTGGTGGCTTCGTCTTGCTGGATGGCTTACACGGTTTAAATGGCGCGCTTGTAGAGGTGGAGACCAGAGTCAATTTATAACGAAAACACTCTTTGAAGATATTGGAGGTTTTGATGAGCGCTACACCATCTATGAAGACAACATATTAATCAATGAACTCTATAAACGAAATGAATTTGTGGTCATACGCAACCCGTTAACCACTTCCTGTCGTTTATATGAAAAGAAAGGTGTTTGGCGGTTACAATATCATTTCTGGGCCATCTATATAAAAAAAATGTTTGGGGCTAATCCGGAAGAGCTATATCAATACTACAAAGATCATATTGCCTCTTAAGTTAAGTTCTCTATCTTAGAGAAGTGGAAATAAAGATTGTACTTCTCGTTATTTTATTGGCCATTGGTGCTATACAAGGCCTTATTTACGGCAGCATTCTATTGAGAACAACTACGCTCCACAAGACCGCCAATGGTTTTTTGGCAGCTATACTTTTCTTTTTCTCTTATAGACTTGCTGCTGAGATTTTACATTTTTTCGGGTTAGGTCGCTATGATATCTGGTATTATTTCTTGTTGGAAATGAATTGGGTATACGGTGCCCTTGTCTATTTTTTCGCCTTAAGTTATGTAAACCCATCGTTTAAACTACTGAGAAAACATTGGATCCATTTTCTTCCTGTTGGTATTGAGATCATCTGGAGTTTCTTTATTAAGTCACAAAACTTCTATTGGGATGGGACCAGAGAAAGTCTCAGCTGGCTAGGCTATTATGGATATATTGCCTGGATGCATTACCCAACCATGTATGTGGTAGGTGGATTGCTCATTATTTTATATGGCTATCGGGCTCTTACCATTTTAAAATCCACTCCTGAAGTTTTGGGTTATCAACTCTTTGCACCACGCATCTCATGGATTAAACGAGTCGTAATCGCTTTGATTGTATTCTCAATTCTATTTACGTCTATCACCTTGATAGACTTCCTCTTTTTCGATTATGCCTTTAACTTTTTTGGCTACCCAATTTTTATTATCATGGCCATTATTACGTATTGGTTGGGGCTTGAAGGATTCTCAAGGCGCAATACACTTGCATTTAAACAAGTAGACATTCCTTCGGAAAAAGAGCTCAACCAACTTCAGAAAATCGCAGAAAAAATAAAGGTGCAAATGCAAAAAGAACAGTTGTATAAAAACCCCGAACTAACAGTAGCCATTCTTTCGGAAACCATTAACACGAAGCCTTACTTAGTGGCAAAAGCCATAAATAAAATATGCAATTCAAAGTTTAATGATTATGTGAACGAATGGCGCTTTCAGGAACTGAAAAAATTATTGAACCAACCTGAAAATGGAAAATTCACTCTGCTCAGTTTGGCTTTCGAAGCAGGTTTTAATTCTAAAGCCTCTTTTAATAGGACCGTCACTAAACTAACGGGTAAGTCTCCAAAGCACCTAAAATCAAATCTTTAAAAGGTTTCAACTTTAAAATTGAAACCTTCTAATTACTCTAAAAACGTTGCAATTAAAAAATAGCAACGACTCACATTGGTATGTCGATGCATCTTTGCTTCAGAAACTTAAAAAACTGAAGTCATGAAACTAGCACTATGCATTTTTTTCACTCTCATCACCCTCCACGGGAATTCACAAGTAAATTATGGCACGCCTCCACCCAATAGCTGTCCAGACAAATTAGAGACCCTTCCGCGATTGATAGATGTTAATCATTTTCCAAAGGAAAATGATCCTATCAAAATAAAGGACACATTTTATTGGAAGCATGCAACCTCTATCTTCTGTAAAAGCAATGAAGTTACCATCATAGAATATGGCGCTTACCTTTATTATAACGGTCAATGGAATTTAAGAGCGAGTTATCCTATAAAAGAATTGGATAAAACGTTTGGCACTAAAAAACAGGTTATGCGCCAAGCTGAACCTTACACATCGACTAAAAATTACAGAACTAGCGACAAACTCTTCGGTGGCTGGGCTTTATGGTACTTCATTGGCAGTACTCAAGACGGAACAAAAATATGTGGCTACGAAACGATACACACCACTAATAATCTATTAAATTAATGCACCATGAAAAAAGCACTCATATTAATTTTATTTACTACAACCATTGGTTTAGCACAAAACAAAGCTTTAATTAACAACAACCAACAAACCCTATCTTGGATGGGAAAAGCCGCAGTAGGAAGTTACAGCCCAGAAGGGACCTTAGGTATTCAATATGCCGAAATTGAATATACCAAAGAACAGATAACCAACTTGAGTATCGTTATAGATATGGGAAGTTTAGAGCAAGAAAATGTTCAACTCAAAGCTCATTTACGAAAGAAAGATTTCTTTTATGTCGATAAGTTCCCGGTTGCAACATTTATTCTTGCCGAAAAAGTTGCCATTAAAAACGGAAAAGCCAAGTTAACTGGAAAAATGACCATTAGAGGGACAGCTAATACTGAAGTTTTTGAGGCACTCATTGGTTTTACTGAAGAAACAATTACGATAGCTATACATCAAGTATTAGACAGAACCCATTATGGGATCAATTACAATTCTCCCTCAATTTTTAAAAAAATTAAGGAGAATGCTATAGCTGACAACTTTGTTTTAAAAGGCAAACTTGTATTTAAAAAGTAATAAAACTTAAAAATACTGTCCAATTCCAAAGACAAAACCGTTGGTGGAATCTTCTGTGACACCATAACCATAATCAATTCTAAAAACGGTATTAAAAATCCGTTTATGAATAAAGCGAAGCCCTAGGCCAGGATATACTCTAATGTTCTGGCTTTCGGCAAAATCGCCTAAATCGCCGCCAGGATTTCTCCAACTCCCTCCATCAACAAATACGTTTCCTTGAAGTACGAACCAGTTCTTTTCATAGAGGGTATGACGGTACTCCGTATTCAGAACTATGGCAGCAGTTCCACGATCAATTATGTTTCCAACTCCGCGAATATTTAGATTATTATCTACCGCAAAAGGTGCAAAGGGCGAGTCATTATTAGAAGCAACCCCTAAACGCAAACGATTGGCCCAATTTCCTTTCTGCCCTACACGTTTATAATACACAAAATCATTAAAGCCAATTAAAAACTCAGGCAAAGTATTATCCGTTGTTGTCACATATTGAAAGTTAAAGACACTTTTAAAGCCATCCACATATTGATAATAATTTTCAACATCATTGTATTCATAAATGAGTTTATACAAAAGCTTTTTCACCTTGAGGTTTTGAGGTACAACGTCATTCGTTGCTCCTTCTATATAATTATAGGTTTCTGTAAAATAATTTAACCCAGCTTCAATACGATGATTAAAATTAAACTCATAAAGTCCAACAGCTTCATAGGAGGCATTGTTGTATTTATAGTCTGCCACGCCTTCATTCAAAAATACAGGCTCTCGAGTAGTTAAATCCTGATAACTTAATGCCAAACCTGTCTTTTTTCCGAAGAGATATGGTGCTCGAAAATTGATGGCATAACTATTATAAATATCTCTTTGAAAAAATCCTCCAAAGACAATGTTCCTACCCAACCCATTAAATTCGAAGAGCCCTAAGCGATAGGCAAATTCATCATCATTGGTAGTATATACATTGGCTGATGGTATGATGGTGAGGATTTAGGAAGGTTGACTAGGATACATATCTCACGTCGTCATCTGATGATAACCGCTACTGCCGGAGCGTTGATGCCCCGCTCTGCTGTTGCGACCACCGCGAAAAAGATCACATGGGATGATCTGATCGAACCCGGGGTGCCGTATTCACAGATTATCGGTGAGGGCGAAGTTGACGAGCAAAATGACAGATGGCTGCCAGAGTTCGATGAAAACGGCACAAAGCTGAACGCG
>JAHZIZ010000432.1 GCA_022601215.1 Bacteroidota bacterium | reverse complement strand
ACTTAAAATACATTTTTCAACATTACCGGTTACTCGCCCAACTAGCTTCTAAAAAAAAGGATTTTGCAAATGCAAGCAACTACTTTAAAGAGTCACTTCTTTATAACGATAGTATCTTAAAGGCAAAAAAAGAAAATGAAGTTGAAAAGGTACTTCTAAAATATAAAGTTCAACAACAAGAAGAACAGGTTGCCACCCTTACGGCAAAAAATAGATACTTAAATACCATATACCTCCTAGTATTTGTAGGAATCCTTCTCATAGTTTTGCTTATATCGAGACAATTAAAAATCAAGAAAATGACGCAAAACATCTATGAGGCACAACGACAACTGGTAAATTCTAATACGCCTCAGAAAAAGCAAAAAGAAATTAGTAGTTTTGATGCGACCGTGGCCGGAGACAAAGAGTTTAAAGGCAACTAATCATCTATATAAACAAACTTATTTATGTTAAACGATTGGCGTATTGTAATCATTTTATGTCTAGCCCTTGGCCTAGCTCCCTTTTTTCCAGAACCGCACCTTTGGGGTAAACTAAAATGGATCGCTGGAGGAGCAGTTGGAATGACTCTAAAAGACTGGTTTGATGTATTGCTTCACGGTTTACCTTTTTTCTTGCTTATTAGACTTATTGTTATTAATATTTCAAAAAAAACCATTAAAAACACATGATTATTAAACAATTCGCAATAGTTTAACATAATCCAAGGTTGCTATTTTCAACGAATTTGACTACTTTTGCAAGACCAAAAATTCGTGTATGCAGACAAATCCAGAGACCAACAACGCCCTATCTTTTCAAGACTTTAAAGCAGAAATTATCAACGATTATAAAATTGCGGTTACAAGCCGTGAGTGTAGTTTGTTGGGTCGTCGTGAGGTACTAACTGGTAAGGCAAAATTTGGAATTTTTGGAGATGGTAAAGAAATACCACAACTAGCATGGGCAAAAGCATTTAAAAATGGAGACTGGCGCAGTGGATATTACCGCGATCAAACCTTTATGATGGCTATTGGCAAACTGACCATCGAACAATTTTTCGCAGGACTCTATGCTCATACTGATATTAATGCAGAACCGATGAGTGCTGGACGACAAATGGGAGGCCATTTTGGCACTCATAGTATCAATGATGATGGAACATGGAAGCACCTGACCGACCAGAAAAATAGTAGTGCAGATATCTCACCTACTGCCGGACAAATGCCGCGCTTATTAGGATTGGCTCAAGCCTCTAAAATTTTTAGAAACGTAAAAGGCCTTGAAAATCACACTCAATTTTCAAAAGAAGGAAATGAGGTTGCCTGGGGAACTATTGGTAATGCCAGTACAAGTGAAGGATTGTTTTGGGAGACTATTAACGCTGCCGGAGTGCTACAAGTACCAATGGTGATGAGTGTTTGGGATGACGAATATGGTATTTCTGTACATGCAAAGCATCAAACGACTAAAGAAAACATTAGCGAAATCCTAAAAGGGTTTCAACGCACGGAAGACGAAAATGGATATGAGATTTTACGTGTACGAGGATGGGATTATGGTGAGCTAATTGAAGTGTACAAGAAAGCAGCTCAGATTGCACGTGAAGAACATGTTCCCGTATTGATTCATGTAAATGAATTAACACAACCACAAGGGCACTCTACCAGTGGATCTCATGAACGATACAAAAATGCGGCCCGTCTTCAATGGGAAAAAGATCATGACTGTCTTACCAAAATGAGAAGTTGGATGATTGGTTCTGAAATCGCAACCGATGAAGAATTAGTTAGTATAGAAAAAGAATGCAAGAAATTAGTAAGAGAAGGTAAAAAAGCAGCGTGGTCGGCATTTGTCGCACCTCAAAAAAAGGAACAACAAGAAGCAATTACTTTGCTTGCGAACTTAGCGGATAGTTCGGCAAACAAAAACTTTATTGAAAAATTAAAGAACGATCTTGCCGAAGATACCGAACCACAGCGCCATGTTATTTTAAAAACAGCGAGGAAGGCACTACGGTATGTGGTTACCGAAAGTTCTTCGGAAAAAAGACAACTTCAAGATTGGATTAATAATTACTTCGAGATTATACAGCCTAAATATAGTGCTCATTTGTATTCGGAAACCGATTTAAATGCTACGACCATTTCAGAAGTAAAACCAACTTACAATGATACTTCAGAAGAAGTAGATGGACGAGTTATTCTTAGAGATAACTTTGATGCCATCTTTAGTTCATATCCCGAGACATTAGTTTTTGGTGAAGATAGTGGTACTATCGGAGATGTAAACCAAGGACTAGAAGGCATGCAAGAGAAATATGGTGAACTACGCGTTAGCGATGCTGGAATTAGAGAAGCTACTATTCTCGGCCAAGGAATTGGAATGGCAATGAGAGGGTTACGTCCTATTGCCGAGATTCAATATTTAGATTATATTCTATACTCACTCCAAATTATGAGTGATGACCTTGCCACATTACGTTACCGAACCCACGGGAAGCAAAAGGCTCCACTTATCGTAAGAACGCGCGGACACCGTCTAGAAGGAATCTGGCACAGTGGCTCTCAAATGGGTGGACTCATTCATTTATTGAGAGGTATGTATCTATTAGTGCCACGAGACATGACGAAAGCGGCTGGTTTCTACAATACACTATTAGAAAGTGATGAACCCGCTGTGATTGTAGAATGTCTTAATGGGTACCGCTTAAAAGAAAAAATGCCAAATAATCTTGGGGATTTTAAAACACCAATTGGCGTCGTTGAAACTGTAAAGGAAGGAACTGATATTACTTTAGTTTCTTACGGAAGTACGTTACGAATTGTCCAAGAAGCAGCCAAAGAATTGCAACAAGTGGGGATCGATGCTGAAGTCATTGATGTTCAATCACTCTTACCACTCGATATAAACCATGATATGGTTAAGAGTGTTGGTAAAACTAACAGGTTATTAGTAGTGGACGAAGATGTTCCTGGAGGAGCATCCGCCTATATTTTACAGCATATAGTAGATGTGCAAAACGGATACAAACACTTGGATAGTAAACCACAGGCGTTAGCGGCTCAACCACATCGCCCCGCTTATGGGACGGATGGAGATTACTTTAGTAAGCCTTCGGCTGAAGATATATTTGAGAAAGTATACGAAATGATCCATGAAACCAATCCAACCGAATTCCCGAAGCTTCGATAGGATTCTCTTTTTAACACTTAACCGAATAGATGCAACGTTTTGTCCAAAAATTTGCAGTATTTGTTTAAATTATTTGGAAACTCAAATAATTTTATTGAATATTTACACATAGATTAAAAATAACGCAAGTCATGTTACAGGTAAATTTTAATAATAATAATAACGCCAAGACGTAACAGAAACTTGTATCTCATATTGAACCGCCAAGTTTCTAAAGCTTGGCGGTTTTTTTTTGAACAAAAACGAATTAACTAATTAGTAAAAAATAAAATTATGTGCGGAATTGTATGTGCCTTCGACCTAAAGCAAACTAGTGAAACCTTGCGACCACAATTATTAACTATGTCTAAATGCATTAGACATCGCGGCCCCGATTGGAGCGGAATATTTGACAACGATAAAGCCATAATGGCACATGAGCGCCTCGCTATTGTAGATCCAACTTCAGGAAAGCAACCTCTGTTTTCACCTGACAAAAACTTGGTGCTCGCCGCAAATGGAGAAATTTATAACCATATGGAACTGCGCGAACAATTTGATGGCACATACAATTTTCAGACAAAAAGTGATTGCGAAGTAATCTTAGCATTGTATCAAGAGAAAGGAGCATCATTTCTTGATGAACTTAATGGTATTTTCGGATTTGCACTATATGATGTGGAAAAAAATGAGTATCTAATTGCGAGAGATCATATGGGAATCATACCTCTTTATATGGGTTGGGACAAAGACGGTACTTTTTATGTCGCCAGTGAACTAAAAGCCCTAGAAGGTGTCTGTACCAAGATTGAGCTCTTCCCTCCGGGGCATTACATGCATTCCAGCGATGGAGAATTGAAACGTTGGTGGACACGGGATTGGATGGAATACGATCACATAAAAGACAATGAAACCAACCTACAAGAATTAGGAGAAGCCTTAGATGCAGCGGTACATAGACAATTAATGAGTGATGTGCCGTACGGAGTACTATTGTCAGGCGGCTTGGATTCTTCTCTGACTTCGGCTTTAGCAAAAAAGTATGCGGACAAGCGTATAGAAAGCGGAGGTACTGAAGGAGCTTGGTATCCACGACTCCACTCTTTTGCTATTGGATTAGAAGGTTCGCCAGATCTGGCAGCTGCAAGAAAGGTAGCCGACCACTTAGATACTGTACATCACGAAATACACTTTACCATACAAGAAGGAATTGACGCCTTACGAGATGTGATTTATCATGTAGAAACCTATGACATTACAACCATACGAGCTTCTACCCCTATGTTTTTACTCGCACGTGCCATTAAAGCTATGGGTATAAAAATGGTATTATCTGGTGAAGGAGCGGATGAAATTTTTGGTGGGTATCTATATTTTCACAAGGCACCATCGGCAAAAGATTTTCATGAAGAAAACGTCCGTAAGTTAGACAAACTACATATGTACGATTGCCTTAGAGCTAACAAATCTTTAGCTTCATGGGGTATTGAAGGACGTGTTCCATTTATGGATAAAGAATTTATGGATGTAGCAATGCGTCTAAACCCTAAAGATAAGATGATTCTTTCGGGACAAGCTTCTCCCAAGGATCGTCAAGCCATGGAAAAATGGGTGCTTAGAGAAGCTTTAGGTCATTTATTACCCGAAAGTGTAGCATGGAGACAGAAAGAACAATTTAGTGATGGAGTTGGT
>JAHZIZ010000431.1 GCA_022601215.1 Bacteroidota bacterium | reverse complement strand
CCGAGTTCAATGCTTCATTGACCTATTCGTATCAAAAACATTTATTCTCACTAGGGTGGAGTTATGGTGACGAATTTTCAATTATCGGAGGCAATGGCGAGAGTTATAATCAGTATAATCTTCAATACGGCAGAGAATTTGCCCTTACAAGAACTGTCTTTATAGAACTTTATGGTGGTGCGGGTTTATTCTCATATAAGTCCTTAATCATCGACCCTTTGAAAGAAGGAAAGGAAACAATAAATACATTAGGAATACCTTTAAATGGAAAGTTTAGAGTGCATACGGGGCCTCGATTTTCTATTGGTATCCAAGCAGGACATAACATAAACAGCCAGCAAAGTATTACTACGGCAGGTCTCTTTATACAATGGAATAGTTCAAAATGGTAGTGATTGGGACAAATCGTTTAAAACAAAAAACCCGCTACTAGAGCGGGTTTTTGTTCAAATAGCATTTTGTTAGTTGTTTAGCATCACTGGCATTACCAACATAGTTACATGCTCTCCTTCGTCCATACCATCAGCAGGAGTAAGGATACCTGCTCTATTCGGTAAGGACATCTCTAACGTTACCTGGTCACTTGTAAGATTATTTAACATTTCCGTTAGGAACCGTGAGTTAAAGCCAATTTGCATATCGTCCCCTTGGTAGTCACATGTGAGACGTTCATCTGCTTTATTGCTATAATCGATATCTTCGGCAGAAACGTTGAGTTCTGCGCCTGCCACTTTTAGTCTAATTTGATGTGTGGTCTTGTTACTGAAAATACTCACACGACGCACACTGTTTAAAAACTGGTTGCGATCAATAGAAAGCTTATTTGGGTTTTCCTTCGGAATTACAGCTTCATAATTAGGATACTTTCCGTCTATTAAACGACAGATCATCTCGGTATTATCAAATATGAACTTGGCATTGCTCTCATTGTATTCGATAGTTACATGATCTTCAGAACCGGCAAGGATACCTTTCAACAGATTTAGCGGTTTCTTCGGCATAATAAATTCGGCAGTCTCGTTCGCTTGAACATCGCTGCGCGTGTACTTAACTAGTTTATGTGCATCTGTAGCAACAAAGGTGAGTTCCTCTGTAGAAAATTGAAAAAACACACCACTCATTACGGGCCGTAAATCGTCATTTCCAGTGGCAAAAATAGTTTTACTGATAGCCGTTGCAAGAATGTCTCCTTGAATTTCTGTAACGCTCGGCTCCTTCAATTCAACTGCATTCGGAAAATCCTCGCCACTGGCGTAAGCCAAGGCATATTTACCATGATTTGAACTAATTTCAACGGTGTTGTTATCTTCCACCGTAAAAGTAAGTGGTTGCTCAGGAAACGTCTTTAACGTATCTAAGAGTAAACGAGCAGGAATACAAACGCTTCCCTTTTCGTTACTCTCAACTTCCAATTTAGATGAGATAGTGGTCTCTAAATCAGAGGCAGCTACTGTGAGTGAATTTCCATCCAAATTGAATAAGAAATTATCTAAAATTGGCAAGGTATTATTGTTATTGATGATGCCACCAAGCACCTGCAATTGTTTTAATAGGTATGAACTCGATACAATAAATTTCATTTATATAAATTTCTGAAGAGTGATTGATTTCTTTACGCCAAAATGCCACCATTTCAACTAGTACAAATATATCCCAAATGGCTTGGTTGTTAAAACAAACTTATTAACACTAGTACAACGCTATGCTGTTATTGGTTGTCCGTATTTTTTTCTTCTGAAGTAATAAAAAAGAACTCCAAAAACACCTAATAACACTAGAGGTAACAGCAAATTAATGACTTGCCACTGTGTTCTTTTTTGATTGGTTTTTTGAGGATCTAAAAATGGAACTGCAATTTCTTTACTTCTAATGTTTATAAGTCCGCTATCATCAAGTAGGTAATTCACGGTATTAATCAAAAAATCTTTATTTCCGTAATATGCATTAGTCCATTTATCGAATCCTAGTTCTAGAGGCCTTCCTCTATCCAACTGATTTTTGATAATATCTCCATCACTGATGACCACAATTTTGTTAGGACCACTTTTATCTGAAGCATTATTGGTTTTGAAAGGTTTAATTCTATTGGCATATACCGATGTAAATTCCCCTTCCAATAATACTGCTAAAGGGGTTTCACCAGCATTAAACTCTCTCGGGTCCGGTCCTTCATTGATAATTTTAAGTCCATTCGGAATCTCTTTGTCTAAGTCAATTTGCACAGGTAATCCGATAACTTTAGAAATGGGAGAGGAGCTCAATAATACTGTTTTCTTTAGGGAATTAGGCAACGTATCTATACTACTAGCATATTCAAATTTAACAGCTTCTATATTGCTTGTAATTGGATGGGCGGTACCACTGGCAGATAAGGGATTGTATAACCATGGATAACGCTGGTATTGCGAATCGCTACCCTGACCTGTCGCTAAAGCAATAGGAGCCGCGTAAATATCTTTTACCAGGTTTTGGTTCACGCGAATGCCATATTTAAAGAAGAAGTCATTAAGGCCTAAATCCTGTCCAAAAACAAAGGTGTTTCCACTCACGGTATCCAAGCGCTGGGTAGTTGCGTCGAGCAACCACAATGAACTCCCTCCTCGCATAGTGAATTGATCCAGGACATATTTATCTTCTTCCGAAAAGGTCTGGGTAGGTTGGGCGATAATGGCCAGGTCGTAATCCGAGATACTTTCTAATGTTCGCTGAGGACTAACAGCCACAGAATCCATAGTAAATTGGCCAATATAATAATAGTCCCTTAACGCAGTAATGAAGTCCGCTAAATACCTATTATCGAGTTCTCCATTTCCTTTTATGACGGCTACTTTCCTACGTTTAGGTTGAGTGAGCTTGCTAAAGCCATCTGCGAAAGCATATTCTAAATTTTGGATGGAACTTTGAACTCGTTCTTCTTGAGTTGCTCCTAACTGATTTTTTAAAAGACCTATAGGAATGGTCTTATCATTGTGATAGGCGAGTGCCCAAGGATAGACTACTTCATTACTTATCTTACCGTTTTCACGGATCTCGACATTTGCACCTTTCAATCCCATATTACTCATTTGCTGCTGAATAGCAGTTTGATCAACACTTTCGTCTAAGGGATTTATAAATTGATAAGTGATGTTATTGTTTTCAGATTGAAACTGACTTAATAATTGTTCCGTTTCGACTTTAAGACGTTTAAACTCAGAAGGTAATTCTCCATCAAGGAAGATATCAATAGTGATTGGAGAATCTAAAGAAGATATGGTTTCTTTGGCAGCGTCTGATAAGGTGTAGCGTTGATCTTGAGTGAGGTCGATGCGTTTAGGAGGAAAATTTGTGATACCCAATATTAGAATCAGTGTTGGAATCACAGCCAAAGGAATATAGCCGTAGTCTTTCTTTTTTATATAATTTTCACCCCTTAACTTTATCATAGTGTTAGATAAAAACACTAGACTGAGCCCGATAAAATAGAGGACATCGCTCATACCTAAGACCCCTCTTGATAAGTTGTTAAAATGTGATTTTATCCCAAGATGAGAAAGGTCTATCTTCGGAAAGATATCGGAAAGACCTTCAAACCCAAAATACAAAAGGAAGCAAGTAAATACTGCAATGATAAAGGAGACAATCTGATTTTTTGATAGGGAGGAAGCATAGATTCCTATAGCGGTATAACTACAAGCTAAGAAGAATAGGCCTATATATGAGCCTATTGTACTACCTACATCCCAATTACCAGCCGGATTACCAAGATCGGATATTGTGGCAACATATAATAGGGAAGGTATGAGTGCTATTACAATGAGCGTAACAGCACCAAAATATTTTCCTAAAACAATATTAGGAAGTGAAATGGGTTTAGTCATTAATAACTCCAGTGTTCCCATCTTCCGTTCTTCGCTAAAAGCACCCATGGTG
>JAHZIZ010000052.1 GCA_022601215.1 Bacteroidota bacterium | reverse complement strand
TCTTGGGTTCAGATGTATTTTGAGCGATTACATATGGCAACCAATAAAAAAATAGGGGACCTGTTTGCTAATTTTAATCTCTTTATTTATGGTGGGGTTAATTTTGAGCCCTACCGCAATAAATTTGAATCTTTAATAGGGAGAAAAGTGGATAGCATTGAGTTGTTTCCAGCTTCCGAAGGGTTTTTTGCTTTTCAGAATAAGCAAAAGGACAAAGGGCTATTACTATTGCTCGATTCAGGTATTTTTTACGAATTTATTGAAGCAGATACTTTTTTTGACGAAAACCCCGCTCGTCTTACACTCGCTAATGTGAAGTTGGGGGTGAACTATGTGCTCATTATATCAACTAATGCTGGGCTTTGGGGCTATAACATTGGTGATACTGTGATGTTTACTTCTTTATTACCCTATAAAATCGTGGTAACAGGACGCATTAAGCATTTTGTTTCTGCTTTTGGAGAGCACGTAATTGGTAAGGAAGTGGAGCAGGCTATGGAAGCAGCGATGGAACGGTTCGGTTTTTCAATTAATGAATTCACGGTAGCTCCGCAGACTCAAGTTTCGAAGGGGCTTCCGTATCATGAATGGTTGGTTGAATTTACTGAAATGCCAGAAAACATGAAGGAGGTTAGTGACTATATAGATGCAACCATGCAGCGTCAAAACAGCTATTACTTTGACTTAGTTGAAGGAAAGGTCCTTCAGAAATTAAAGATAAGTGCGCTAAAAAAAGGAAGCTTTAATGCCTATATGAAATCTCAAGGAAAACTGGGAGGACAGAATAAAACCCCAAGATTGTCTAACGATAGAAAAATTGCGGACCAGCTCTTAAATTTACAAGGATAAAATAGTGTTATCTTTGTACTTTATATGAGTCAATTTCACATACACAATAGAACAAGAGCTCAAGAAAGCTCTGGAGCAATAGAGCGCATGTACATCACCATGCGTCACCTTTTTAATCGAGGATTTTACAAACCCATGGGAGTAAGTGGAGAAACTCTCAGAGAGGCTTTATTAACCTTACGTCCTGAAATTTACGGGTCCATTTCAGAAGAAAAACTGGAGTTACAGGGATTAATATACGTTATAGATAGATTACCATATGGCATTGAAGAGTGTACTTATATTAATTTAACAAGTGACGAGGGGTATAAAAACTCCCATTTTGAGCCCATAATACCTCTAAAAAGAAGACGGCATTGCTATCGCATCGATGAGGAACAGATGAATATTGAGGTAACGCGGGGCCGAAGTGAAATTTATGATATACTCACCCACCTTACCTTTCTCTATATCGAGTCTCATAAAATCATGAAACAAGTTCTGATTAATGACGAAGGTGACCTTATTAGAGATTGGGAAAAGCTTGAAAAAGCTGTACTTAACAAAGGAAAACTAACGCAAAAGCAGAAGGAAATCGCATTGACTCATACCGCTAGTTTTTTGGGTAGAACCTTTGAAGAAGTAAACGAAGTATATCCTCAGTTTTCTTGTAAGGAAGACCCAAATAGGTTTTTAAAAATCATTTATTACCTAGGAAAAGGAGCCATAAAAGAATACCTAAACGATCAGAAACGTCTTATTACTTTTAGCCCAGTGCTTAGAGAGCGATTGGGACATCATATCCATGGGGAACGTTGGGCGCAACGGATAAAGAATGCTTTGCATGACAAAGGACTACTAGAGCGGCCTATACACATTATTAGTGCTAATATGCATAGCGTAATGAATACCCTATTTGCAGAAACTGCCTTGGTAACCGAAAAGAAGGAACACACTTCCTTAGAGTTGTATGAATTGTTAAGCCAATCTGGAAGTGGAAAGTTGAGAGATAAAGTGAGTAAAAAGGCATCTCAATATGGGATGATATATCTCAAAGATGAAAGCGGAACTAATATAGACGTTCAAATCTTTGATACAGCACGACTACCGGAGAATATTTATCAATCTGAGGCGGGTCTGGATGCAACGGAAAAACCACTCCTTATCGTAATGGATTATGCCTTTGGAGAACAAGCCTATGAAACGATGGATGAGTTACTCAAGCCTTTTCAAATTGGAGAACAACAACATTTTCTAACCGTAGATTCGGTCTCTATAATGGGTAAAGCTGGAATTCTTGAAGGAGGAAAGGGAGATATAATGATTCCTTCCTCTCATATATTTGAGGGCACTGCAGATAACTATCCCTTCAAAAATCGCTTAAAAAAGAGTGATTTTACAGAGGAAGGATTGGATGTTTGCACTGGAGCGATGATTACTGTGTTGGGTACATCCCTTCAGAATAGAGATATATTACGCTTTTTTCATGAGTCCACATGGAATGTAATTGGTCTTGAAATGGAAGGGGCCCATTATCAAAAAGCCATACAGTCGGCCTCAAAAATTCGTGGGAGTATTAACCCTAAAGTGAAAGTTAGGTATGCGTATTATGCCAGTGATAACCCATTAGAAACAGGAAGTACTTTGGCTTCTGGCGGATTGGGTGCCACCGGTGTGAAACCAACCTATGTGATTACCGAAAAGATGTTAAAACAAATTTTAGTTTAACCTAAAAATATATTTTGAAAAGCAACAAAGTCTTAATAACAGGGGGAGCAGGGTTTATTGGCTCTAATTATGTTTCCTACGTTCTTGAAAAAACGCAAGACGAAATTTTTGTGCTGGATAAACTGACTTATGCCGGTGATATGAGAAATTTAGAAGCTATTTCTCATTTAAATAACTATCATTTTATTAAAGGAGATATTTGTGATGAATCTTTTGTTCATCAAATGTTTTTAGATCATCAATTTGACAAAGTCGTACATTTCGCCGCCGAATCTCATGTGGATAATTCGATCTCTGGACCAGGAGCATTTATACAGACCAATATCGTTGGTACGTTTAATTTACTGCACGCCGCCTATAAGACTTGGATGGAAGGTCCAAATCAATTAAAAGAGGCATTTGTCCACGCACGATTTTTACATGTATCAACGGATGAAGTGTATGGAACCCTTGGAGAGACAGGATTGTTTACAGAAACAACACCTTATGCACCTAATAGCCCGTATAGCGCATCTAAGGCATCTTCAGATTTTATCGTACGCAGTTATTTCCATACTTATGCTATGCCAGTTGTAACCACCAACTGTTCTAACAATTATGGCCCTAATCAACATAAAGAAAAGTTGATTCCTACCATTATAAGAAAAGCGATTTCTGGCGCTCCCATCCCAATTTATGGAGATGGACAGAACATAAGGGATTGGTTGTATGTAAAAGATCACTGCATTGGGATTAAATTAGCGCTAGATAAAGGAGAACTCGGTGAGACCTATAACATTGGCGGAAGGAATGAACGTAAAAATTTATACATAGCGCACACCATTTGTGAATTGTTGGATGATTTAAAACCAAAAGAGGGATCATATAAGGATCAAATAAGTTTTGTTACCGATAGGCCAGGGCATGATTTTAGATATGCGATAGATGCTTCTAAAATAGAAGGTGATCTCGCCTGGAAAGCAGATGAAAATTTTGAAAGTGGTATTTTAAAAACCATTGAATGGTATCTCAATAATACCGAAAGACTATAAATTATGAAGGGAATCATTTTAGCAGGAGGATCGGGAACTAGATTGCATCCGCTTACGTTGGCTGTGAGTAAACAGTTAATGCCAGTTTATGACAAACCTATGATTTACTATCCCCTGTCTACGCTTATGTATGCGGGGATTAAAGAAATTCTCATTATATCTACTCCTCAAGACCTTCCTTTGTTTGAAAAATTACTCGGGGACGGTGTAAAATTTGGTTGTGAATTTCATTATGAGGTGCAAGAACATCCTAATGGACTGGCAGAAGCATTTGTCATAGGAAAAGACTTTATAGGGGATGATAAAGTAGCCCTTATTTTAGGGGATAATATTTTCTACGGAAGTGGGCTGAAAGAATTACTTCAGAGTAATAACAACCCCGACGGTGGAATTGTATACGCTTATCATGTAAATGACCCTGAACGCTATGGTGTGGTCGAGTTTGACCAGGAAGGAAAGGCCTTATCTATTGAAGAAAAACCAATAACACCTAAGTCTAATTATGCAGTTCCGGGCATATACTTTTACGATAATAGTGTGGTTGCGATTGCCGAAAATATAGAACCTTCTTCTCGAGGGGAACTCGAAATTACTGATGTGAATAATGTCTATTTACAACAAGGGAAGTTGAGTGTAAGTATCCTTGACAAAGGGACGGCTTGGTTAGATACAGGAACTTTTGCCTCGCTTATGCAAGCTGCCCAGTTTGTGGAGGTGATCGAAGAGCGTCAAGGACTAAAAATTGGCGCCATAGAGGAAGCTGCTTATGAGATGGGTTATATTGACAAAGAGCAATTAATCCGTTTGGCGGAACCCTTACTTAAGAGTGGATATGGAAAACACTTAATGCAGTTGTAATCATGGAAATAACCCCCAGCCCACTCAGGGATTGTTTTGTTCTTACGCCAAGAGTTTTTGAAGATGAACGAGGTCACTTTTGTGAGACTTTTAATAAGAAGGTGTTTGAAAGAGAAGTAGGATTAACTGTCGATTTTGTTCAGGATAATCAATCGGTTTCTAGCAGAGGTGTATTGAGAGGCTTGCATTTTCAAAAAGGAGAGATGGCGCAAGCAAAATTGGTTCGAGTTATAGAGGGGTCAGTTTTAGATGTTGTTGTTGATTTGCGCAAGAACTCCGATACTTTTGGAAAACACTTTGCTATAGAGTTAGATGAAAAAAACAACAAACAACTGTTTGTCCCTCGTGGATTCGCACATGGATTTATTACGTTATCTAATCGATCTGTTTTTTCTTATAAGTGCGACAATTTCTATGATAAAGAAAGTGAGGCAGGCATCATTTATAATGACGCAACCTTGGCCATCGATTGGCATCTTGAAAAGGAAGCTTTAATCATTTCAGAAAAAGACCTACAGCTTCCCACTTACGCGGAAGTCATTCAATGAAGAAAGTACTGCTAACAGGTGCCCACGGGCAATTAGGACAATGTATAGGCGATGCAGCTCTGGAATTCCCAGAGCTCAATTTGTTTTATGCAGATAAATCTCAATTGGACATAACTTCAGCGGTTAGTTTGAAGGAACTTTTCGAACTCCATTCTTTTGATTACTGCATCAATACCGCTGCCTATACCAATGTTGAAAAGGCGGAAAGTGAAAGAGAAATGGCTTTTTCAGTGAACGCTGAAGGGGTTAAATATCTTGCGTCGAAATGCAAAGAACATGATGTTGTGTTACTTCATATTTCAACAGACTATGTTTTTGATGGAAAAAAAAGAACTCCTTATTTAGAAAATGATGGAGTTGGTCCAATTAATGTCTACGGAGCCTCAAAATTGAGAGGAGAGCAATATATCCAAGAGATTTGGGAGAAGCATTTTATCTTTCGTACTTCTTGGTTGTATAGTCAGTATGGTCAAAATTTTTATAAGGCCATGCGCCAATTTGCGGCTCAGGGTAAAAAATTGTCTATAACAACAGAACAATTAGGGACCCCAACAAACGCTAATGATCTGGCAAAATTTCTATGTTTCGTAATTGCTAATGAGCGTAAGGAGTATGGAATCTATCATTTCAGTAATGAAGGAATCGCTACTTGGTATGATTTTGCGCATTCTATTTTTGTGGCAACCGGAGAATTAGACACTGTAAAACTTGCTAAAACCGACCATTACCGTACTTTTGCAGCCAGGCCTGATTACAGCGTGATGAGCAATAAAAAGCTTTCCGCTATTTTCCATCTGTCATCGACAAATTGGATAGAAAGCTTGCATGAATTAATAAAAGATACTAACAACAATAAATAAGTAGTTATGAGTACTAACGCTAGTGATGAAATAGATTTAGGAGCCTTAATAGGGAGTGTGAAAGAGCTTTTTAAAGGTGTTCTTGTTTCCATTTTTAATGGAATCAATTTTGTGTTTAGAAATTGGATTATTCTATTAGTCTTGATTGTATTGGGGGCGGTATTAGGATATTTCCTTCAGGATGACGATAACTTACCGCAAACGGCTAAGGTGGTAATAAGAACCAATTATGATTCGGCAGAGTATGCTTATAATGCGTTGGACTTATTACTAGAAAAATCCAAGGAAAAGGATTTGGATTTTCTGGCTAAAAATGGATTTAGATCAGATTCTATCGAGATAAAAAATATAGAAACTCAGGCTATAGTTAGTTTTAACGATATTACTTCAAAATACGAGCCCAACGATAGGAACTTGGATGCTCTACTAAAGAATATTGATTTTGAAGAGGAGATTGATAAAATCAATTCCTTTAAAACGGCCTATAAATTTCACACGGTAGAATTTTCTTTGTCCTCTTATGCGTCGAATGAGACGATTGATAAAGTGATGGATTATTTAAATAACCAGAAACTAATCCAGGAGCTTTCTACTGTTGGGAAGCAGACAATTATGGAGAATATTGAGCGAAATGACAAAACATTTGCTCAAATCAATACCATTCTCGACAATTATAGCAAAGGGCAGCCATTGCCTTCACCTAGTTCACAAATTTTCGTGGTTGACAAAAACTTTAATATTTCTAATATGTTGGAGCTTAAAATGGAGCTTCAAAAAGAAAACAGAGCACTAAAGGAAGAGCTGGTGTTTTCAGATAAAACCGTGATTAAATTGAGTGATCAATCTGTGTATGCAGACGATGGTGGTTTATTAGGAAATAAGATGATTATTTACCCTTTCCTATTAGTGTTCTTTTTCTTATTCTTTGCTTGGATAAGAAATATGTACAAGTATTTAAAAGGAATTGCTCAAAGCTAGTATCAACGGATAAGTATTTTTTAATGGTCTCAAACCTCATCATATTTGGCACTCGCCCTGAAGCCATTAAAATGGCGCCTTTGGTAAAAGCTTTTCAAGCTCAAGGTGACTCTTTTGTCACAAAAGTTTGTATTACTGCTCAGCATAGGGAAATGTTGGATCAGGTATTAGAATTTTTTGAGATTACTCCGGACTACGATTTGGATCTCATGAAGCCCAACCAAAACCTTTATACGCTTACAGCAGATATTATAACAGGTTTAAAACCGGTATTGGAAGATTGTAAACCTGATTATGTGTATGTCCATGGAGATACAACAACAACGATGGCATCTAGTATTGCCGCTTTTTACAGTGGTGCTAAAGTATGTCATGTAGAAGCTGGGCTTCGAACATTTAATAAGCGCTCTCCATTTCCCGAAGAAGTAAATCGATCTATTGCAGGAAGTGTATGTGATTATCACTTTGCTCCTACGCAGATATCCGAAGCGAATTTACTCAATGAAAATATTGATAAAAGTAAGATCCTTGTCACTGGGAATACAGTAATTGATGCCTTAGATTTTAGTGTAAACAAAGTGAATACCGAAAACTTTAGGGATGCGGAGATAGAAGGTGTTAGTAGTATGGTTGATGCTAACAAAGAAATTATTTTGGTTACGGGACATAGAAGAGAAAATCATGGAGCTGGTTTTATTCGTATTTGTAATGCCCTAAAAACGATCGCCAAGACTCATCCTACCGCACAAATTATATATCCAGTACACTTAAATCCAAATGTGCAGAAACCTGTATATGATTTATTAAGTGACTTAGATAATGTAAAACTCATTAAACCTCTTAGCTATCCAGCTTTTGTTTGGCTTATGGAAAAATCCCATCTTATCATTACAGATAGTGGAGGAGTTCAAGAAGAAGCTCCAAGCTTGGGAAAACCAGTTCTTGTTATGAGGGATACCACAGAGCGGCCAGAAGCGGTCGAAGCAGGGACCGTAAAATTAGTAGGTACTGATGAAGAAAAGATAGTTTCAGAAGCAAATCGTTTACTAAATAGTGCTGACGCTTATCAGCAAATGAGCAAACTCCACAATCCTTATGGAGATGGAAAAGCCTGTGATAGAATCGTCAATTTTATTAAGAACCTATAGTTTCCAACCTACTTGGGTAGGAATTTCAAAACATAAATAACAGAAGATTGGTAAAGCTGAATAATGACTTTTTAGAAATACTAAAGAAAGGCGGAGCAGCACTCTTCCTGCGCATTTTTGGTTTTCTAGCAGGCTATTTCTTTGTCTACCTTACCGTTCGTTATTTTGGAGCCGAGACTCAAGGAAGAATTTCTCTTAGTTTTTCGATAATGATCGTTAGTTCTTTAGTTTGTAGACTAGGAGCCGATGTTAATTTTGTTAAAATATTTGCGATTAATAACAACATTGAGAATGCAAAAGGGCTTTATTTTAAGTCTTGGCCATTGTTTTTTCTAATGGCAGCCTCTCTTGGTGTGGTGCTATATTTTGGAGCTGGTTTTATTAGTTCTTGGGCATTTAATGATCCAAAGTTGGAGCTGTACCTAAAATGGACAGCACCTAGCATAGTGTTTTTCACGTTATTATTGATTAATGCATCGGTCTTTAGAGGACTCCGGAAGAACGCTCTATACGCCTTTCTTTTTAACGGTGGCCGATTTGTATTTACGTTAGTTTTCTTTTTACTCTTGATATTTTTATGGGATAAAGATCCCATAAGTACCATTATAGCTCATACACTAGCCTTGGGGACATTGTTCCTAATTTCGGTTTTCTATATTAGGAAGTATATGTTTCCGAAGACAAAAGAAACAACCTATTCAGTTAAACCTTTTATTCTAGATTCTTTACCCATGTTTTTATCGGCTTCGATGATCGTGTTGTTAGGATGGACTGATACTATAATTCTTGGGATTTATGAAGAAAGTAGTGTCGTGGGAATGTATAGTGTGGTGCTAAAAATAGCTACGGTCGTTAGCTTTTCATTACAAGCTGTAGATTCTATACTAGCTCCTAAATTATCTAGAGCCTTTCACGATAAAGACATGAGACTATTTAAAAGCCTGATTAAGTTCTCAACAATTATAAACGCTGTGATTGCCATAGGCGCTGTGCTTTTTATTTTTATCTTCCAGGACTTTATATTAAATATTTTTGGAGCAGAGTTTCAACAGGCAGCCACTGCGATGCTGATTTTGTGTGTAGGACAACTATTTAATGCTGTGATAGGCCCAGTGGGATCTATGTTTCAGATGACGGGTTATCAAAAGGTTTTCCAAAATATTTTGATTGTTTCTTTTATCATTAACTTGGCTTTAAACTTACTCCTTATTAAAGACTATGGGATTAATGGTGTAGCTGTTGCCACAGCGGTAAGTTTAATTGTCTCTAAATTAGTGAGTGCGTATTATGTTAAAAAGCTAATCTGGAATATGGAATGAATGCAATTGTAAGAGTCCTTTTTTTATTCCTTACCACATTTAGTGTTTTCAACTATTTTTTTAATTGGTTAACCAAGACGGAAATATTTGATTACGCAGATGAGCTTCTGCTATTGTTTTGCTTCGTGGTCTTTGTGACTAGCGCACTGGAAAAAAGAAAGATTCCGCTTTTGTACATTGCGATTCCTTTTTTCCTCCTCTATTCCTTTTTAATTAGTGTGGCTTTTGGATTGAACGAAAATGTCTTTGAAATTATCATGCAAAGCATTGTAAACATTAAGTTTTTTATCATTTTGGTTGCGTTTATAATCCTGTTTAAAAATCACCCATTGCAGATAGAGAGGTACTTTAATGGGCTTATTGTTTTTGTGGCGCTAACGTTATTAGCACATGTAGTTTTAGGCACCAAGTTCAACACCGTTTTTGAGATCCCGACCTATATGCGACCGAATGTTAGATATACAGGGATTTTTAGACACCCTAATCATTTGGCTTATTTGTGTGTATTATTCATTACGCTATTACTCAATGGATTTAAAAAAAGAAATGCCAATATAAGTCTACTAGGATGGATTAAAATCGTTTTGGCTATTGTTGCCATCGTACTTGCCGATACACGAACCGCTATGTTGGTAATTGCAGTCTTACTTACTGCATTTTATTGGGATTACATTTTTAAAGACCCATCGGTATTCTTTGGGTTTGTTTCAATAGGAGTTATAGCAATCTTTTGTGTATTACTGTTTACTGATTTATCCGCCTCAATTATTGCCAATATTGAAATGTCCTTTAGTTTGAAGTCGAACTATATTCGCGGTCTCATGTTCTTTATGTCATTGCTAATTTTCGTAAACTACTTCCCTATAGGCACGGGAGCTGGGACCTTTGGTTCTATTTTCGCTAAGGATAGTCAGGTGTATCGGGATTTTGGGGTGCACAAACGTTTTTATTTTGTTGAAGAATGGGGTATTTATGATAGTAATGTAGCCTCTATTGTTGGGGAGTATGGTTTGTTGGGAATTCTTCTTTACTTTTTAATGTTTAAAACATCTTATAAGCACTTAAAATTTAATTTGAATGGGGATAATAAGTCACCTATGCTCAAGACTTTTATGTTTGTGTTTGTGTT